>CALBGO010000107.1 GCA_937894585.1 uncultured Eubacterium sp. | reverse complement strand
CAAGCAAGCAAGCAAGCAAGCAAGCAAGCAAGCAAGCAAGCAAGCAAGCAAGCAAATAAATAAATAAATATAATCATATACTCTTTTTCTGTTATCATAAATACGATATATTTTTGCAAGGCGTATTCTGCTCAGAATATTTGGGCGGGATTCGCCTTTTTGCGTTGAAAAAATATATATTAAAAAAATTATAAGGAGGAACATTATGGAACTAAAAAGTAATGTATTAAGTATTATGCTTTCCTGTACTCTTATAATCGGTATGCTGCCGACAATCGCATTTGCACAAGACACAGTACAGGATACAGTTTGGACGGACTATGCCGCAGAAGAATTTGTAGGCGGCACGGGAACCGAAACAGATCCCTATCAGATTGTGACTGCGGAACAATTAGCAAAGCTTTCAAAAGATGTAAGCGAGGGGAACAATTATCAAGGAAAGTTTTTTAAGCTTACGGAAAGCATTGATTTGAGCAGCCATCGCTGGGTTCCCATAGGACTTTATAAATGGGAATCAGGTGGCAGTACTACGAATAAATCTTTTCAAGGTTTTCTTGACGGAAACTATAAGATGATCAGCGGCCTTATGGTAGATGAACGCACAGATAAGTATTCTGCCGGTCTTTTTGGAAATATTAAAAATATTGATGGGAATACCGTAGGAGCGAAAGATTTAACTATTTCCGGTGCGAACATCTATGCCGCTGAAGACGGGCTTGAGCAATTATATGCAGGCATTCTTGCAGGCTATGTTCTGGCTAACCCCGGTGAACAGATTGTATTTGAAAACATCTCCGTATCCGGCAGTGTTGTAGTAGAAAGTACTGATGGCAATAACAATGTCGGCGGAATGATTGGGTATGGTGACCGGCTCAAAGCGATAAACTGTAAAGCTGAAAATATATCGGTTACAGGCGCCAGTAACAGCGGCGGATTCATCGGTCTTGCCGGAGGCTCTGCTTTTGAAAACTGTAAAGCATCCGGAACAGTTTCAGGAACATGGGCGCTGGGCGGTTTTGTCGGATATAGCTATTCGTCAATGCTGGATGGCACTGAACCATCTGTTTATACAAAATGCGCTGCCGATGTGGACATTGAAGGCTCTGACTGGAGACTGGGCGGATTTGCCGGTTTTGCAGAGAGCGGAGAATTTGACAACTGTGTTGCTCTCGGGGATGTTGCCAGCACGGTCGATGGATGGAATCCGAAAGTCGGCGGATTTATCGGGGAGAGCGAAGACGTTACTGCAACTGATTGCCATGCGGCAGGAAAACAGTAACTTCCGAATCCTCAGATTATGAAGCAGGCGGTTTCGTAGGCTATTATACAGACGGCACCTTTACGGGCTGTTCGTTTGACAGCGAAAAAAACAGCGGCCTGGCTGCTGCCGGAACGGGCGATATTTCTGCCGGTGTAGAGGGCGTTGACGGCAGCACTGTATTGGGAAATATTTGTGAAGATTATTACGGCGGTCATCAGTATGAAAACGGTGAATGTATCCGGTGTCATGCAAAAGATCCGAACTATAACCCGCCGGCACCGCCATCTATTACGTACTATGACATCACAGCAGCTCAGCCTGAACACGGTACGATCACTCTGAGTACAGACAGAATCTATCGTTACGGTGATGTGGATGTAACGCTGACTGCGGAAGAAGGCTATGAAGTCAAGGATCTTCTGATTAACGGAAAGAGCGTCGGCGCAGTCTCTTCTTATACCATTGAAGATGTTACAGAAGATATCCATATAACGGCAGTCTTTGGCGAAACAGAAGAAGCTAAAAATGACCGTATCGCCAAAGGTGTACAGAATACCACTATCAGAATGTACTATAAAAAAGGCGAAATCGGAAAAGGCTGGATTAAGCTTCGCTTTAAGAAGTCTTACGGCTACAAAGTGGACAATTATGAAATTTTCCGTTCCGCAAAGAAAAAGACAAACTTCGGAGAGAAGCCGTGGTTTGTAACAAAAACCAATAAAACAAGCGGTTACTACAAGAACGGTAAGTCTGTAAAAAAAGGAACCCGCTACTATTATAAAATGCACGGCGTTCGTGAAATTGCAGGAGAAACTTACTATACCCAGTGGTCCAATGTGGTAATGCGGACAGGCAGATAAGATAAATTGAAAAGAAATAGCAAGATTAGTTGGGATTTCATTTAATCTTCTAAGCTTCAAGCATCTATTATCATAACAGACTGACAGAATTTCGAGGATTTCGCAATTCTGTCAGTTTTCTATCTTTTTATAGATAAAAATATGGATTTTCCGCGGCTGGCTTCTGACAAAACTGCCATTATCTATTTTGGGCGGCAGTTCTGTCAGTAAAATAGTTAGAAAAGCTGACAAAGCTGACATATTTTTATAATTTCGTTAGTTTTGTCAGCCTTGTCAGTATCATCAGTGACCTCCTCTGCAGCGATTTTATCAGGAAGATTTTTACAGAGGCTTGCAGTATGGGTCAGGATGAAGTGAGGAAATGCAGAAAAATTCTCAGAAAATTCCTTTCTGCAAGTTATGTTATTTTTTGGAAAATACGCGTTATATATATCAATGATTTTTTGTGGCTTTTTTGAGGAAAAATTTCGGGTTTTACGGCTTTTTATAATATTATAAGGTAAAAAATATAATTGAAGCTATTTTTCTTGCGAAATCGCCTGTTTTGGTATATAATGGTGAAGAATGTGATTTAGTACAGAAAAGATAATTGATTGATATAAAAGGTGGGTGTAAGATGAGTACAGAAGAAAAGAATAAGAATCAGTATGATGCCGCCCAAATTCAAGTATTGGAAGGTTTGGAAGCTGTCCGTAAAAGACCGGGTATGTATATCGGCAGTACCGGACCAAGAGGGCTTCATCATTTGGTTTATGAAATCGTAGATAACAGTGTGGACGAGGCGCTTGCGGGATACTGCAAGTCAATCAGTGTAACCATACAGAAGGATAATTCCATTATGGTTGAAGATGACGGACGAGGTATGCCTGTAGACAATCACCCGAAACTGGGGATTCCTGCGGTAGAAGTAATCCATACAGTGCTTCACGCCGGCGGTAAATTCGGCGGAGGAGGATACAAGGTATCCGGCGGTCTTCACGGCGTAGGCGCATCTGTTGTAAACGCACTTTCCACGAAGATGGAAGTTGAAGTAAAGAGAAATGGGAAAATCTACAGACAGGAATACAGAAGAGGTAAAACAGTTGCGCCTCTGGCAGTAGTCGGTGAAGCGAAGAAAACAGGAACAAAGTCTGTTTTCTGGCCTGACCCGGAAATTTTTACAGAAACTACAGAATTTGATTACGATACACTGCAGCATCGTCTGCGTGAAATGGCTTTTCTGAATAAAGGAATTAAAATTACTCTTTCCGACGAAAGAGAAGGTAAGAAAAAGAAAGAAGTCTTCCATTACGAAGGCGGTCTGAAAGAATTTGTAAAACATCTGAACAGCAATAAAGATGCTTTGCATCCGGAAGTCATTTATTTTGAGGTTGCAAAAAAAGATATGGAAGTTGAAGTTGCCATGCAGTATACCGACCGGTATAACGAAATGGTGCTTTCTTATGCAAATAATATCAGTACAACAGAAGGCGGCACGCATATGGCAGGTTTCCGCTCTGCGCTGACCAGGGTGTTCAATGAATATGCCAGAAAAAACAAGATTCTCAAAGACAGCGACGATTCTCTTGCCGGAGAAGATGTAAGAGAAGGTATTACAGCCATTGTTTCTGTCAAGCTGACAGTTCCGCAGTTTGAAGGTCAGACTAAGACCAAACTGGGTAATACTGAGATGAGAGGTTTTGTTGAAACCACAACCAGTGAAAATCTGATGGCATTCTTAGAGGAAAATCCGGCGCAGGCAAAAATTATTTTAGAAAAATGTCTGCGGGCTTCCAGAGCAAGAGAAGCTGCAAGAAAAGCCAGAGAATTAACCAGAAGAAAAAGCGCTCTGGACAGCATCGCTCTTCCGGGAAAATTAGCCGATTGTTCCGAAAAGGATCCTGCAAAATCTGAAATTTTCCTGGTCGAAGGTGATTCCGCCGGCGGTTCCGCAAAACAGGGCCGTGACAGAATGAGACAGGCAGTTCTTCCGCTTCGGGGTAAAATTCTCAATGTAGAAAAGGCAAGACTTGATAAAATTCTGAATTCCGATGAAATCAAGAATATGATTACCGCATTCGGCTGCGGCATTGGTAATGAATTTGATGAAAGCAAGCTGCGCTATCACAAGATTATTATTATGACCGATGCCGATGTAGACGGCGCTCACATCAGAACGCTGCTGCTTACATTCTTCTTCAGATATATGACACCGCTGATCGAAGGCGGTTATGTGTATGCTGCAAAACCGCCTCTTTTCCTGACCAAGAGAGGAAAAGAAGTGTATTACACTTACAGTGAAAAAGAACAGGACAGACTGATTGCGAAGCTGAAAGAAGACGGCAAAGCAGGCAAAATCGATATTCAGAGATATAAGGGTCTCGGTGAGATGGACTTCCATCAGCTTTGGGAAACTACCATGGATTACAATAACAGAACTCTGATTCAGATTACCATTGATGATGCTGCTGCGGCAGACGAGGTATTTACTGTTCTGATGGGTGATAAAGTGCCGCCGAGAAAGAAATTTATCGAAGACAATGCTCACTTGGCTGAGCTTGACATTTAAGAAAGGAGGGCAAAGATATGAGTACATTATTAGAAGACACTAAGTTAGAACAACATGAAATATCAACAGAAATGAAAAAATCCTACATCGACTACTCTATGAGTGTCATTGTAGGCCGTGCCCTTCCTGATGTAAGAGACGGTCTGAAACCGGTACACAGAAGAATTTTATTCGGTATGAGTCAGCTTGGCGTAACGCCTGACAAACCGCACAAGAAATCTGCCCGTATTGTCGGAGAGGTAATGGGTAAATATCACCCGCACGGAGATAGTTCTATTTACGATGCCATGGTAAGACTGGCGCAGGATTTCTCTACAAGATATATGCTGGTGGACGGTCACGGAAACTTCGGTTCCGTAGACGGTGACGGCGCTGCGGCAATGCGTTACACCGAAGCCAGAATGACACCGTTTTCCCTGCAGATGATTCGAGATATCGATAAAGAAACTGTAGATTTTATGGATAACTTCGACGGAGAAGAAAAAGAACCGGTAGTTCTGCCGAGCAGATACCCTAACCTTCTGGTAAACGGATCTAACGGTATTGCTGTAGGTATGGCAACATCTATTCCGCCGCATAATCTGGGCGAAGTCATCGATGCTACTGTAAAGCTTATCGACGATGAAGAAGCCACAGTGGAAGATTTAATGAAAATCGTAAAAGGTCCGGATTTTCCGACCGGCGCCACGATTCTCGGAAAAGCAGGCGTTCGTCAGGCATATAAGACAGGAATCGGTAAAGTCAAGGTTCGTTCCTGCTGCGAAATCGAAGAAACGGACAGAGGCCGTTCACAGATTATCGTGACGGAAATTCCTTTCCAGGTAAATAAAGCAAGGCTCATCGAAAAGATGGCAGAGCTGGTTAAAGAAAAGAGAGTGGAAGGTATTTCTGCAATTCGTGACGAATCCAACCGAAACGGTATGCGTATCGTCATCGAACTGAAGAGAGATGCCAATCCGCAGATTACGCTGAACAGACTGTACAAGCATACACAGCTGCAGGACAGCTACAGTATGATTATGATTGCCCTGGTAGACGGGAAACCGAAAGTACTGAACCTTTATGAAATTCTCACAGAATATCTGAAATTCCAGAAAGAAGTCGTAACTAGAAGAACTCAGTATGATTTGAAGAAGGCAGAAGCCAGAGCACATATTTTAGAAGGTCTGCGTATTGCTCTTGATAATATCGATGAAATCATTAAAATCATCAGAAGCGCATATAACGATGCGAAGGAAAAGCTGATGGAGCGGTTCGGTCTTTCCGAAATTCAGGCGCAGGCGATTCTCGATATGAGACTTGCTCGTCTGCAGGGACTGGAAAGAGAGAAAATCGACAAAGAGTATGCTGAACTGATGGAAAAAATTGCATACTATAATTCTCTGCTCGCAGATGAAAAGCTGCTGATGGGTGTAATCAAAGATGAACTTCTGGAAATCAGAGAAAAATATGCTGATGAAAGAAGAACAAAGATGGTGGCCGATGTAGATGAATTTGATGATGAAGATCTGGTGGAAGAAGAAAAGGTTGCAGTAACGCTGACACATCTTGGATACATCAAGAGAGTGCCTGCCGATACCTATAAGGCGCAGCGCCGCGGCGGCAAAGGCATTACAGGTATTACAACCAGAGAAAACGATTTTGTCAAAGATCTGATTATGACTTCTACGCATGATTATCTGATGTTCTTTACAAATACCGGTAAAGCCCACAAGATTAAAGCATTTGAAATTCCGGAAGCAACCAGAACTGCCAAGGGAACGCCTGCGGTCAACTTCCTGAACCTGATGCAGAGAGAACGGATTACAGCTGTTATTCCGGTACAGGAATTCTCAGATGATAAGTATCTGATTGCAGTGACAAAACACGGTACCATTAAGAAAACACCGCTTTCACAGTTCGATACTCAGAGAAAAACCGGTCTGATTGCCATCAATCTGAAGGATGATGATCAGTTAATCGGAATTAAGGAAACCAACGGTCATAACAATGTTATCATTGTAACTAAGAACGGCAAATGCATCTGCTTCTCTGAAGAAGATGTAAGAAGTATGGGAAGAATTGCAGGAGGCGTCCGCGCAATCAAGCTGGAAAAAGACGATGAAGTCGTTGCAATGGAACTTGTGGAACAGGATCAGGAGCTTCTTGTTGTAACTGAAAACGGTTACGGAAAGAGAACGCCGGTTAAGGATTATAAAATTCAGGTAAGAGGCGGAAAAGGACTTCTGACTTATGATAAGGGCAAGTTCAAGAAGACGGGCGCGCTGATTGGAGCTATGGTTGTGGATGAAGATGATGAAGTGCTGATGATTAACTCAGAGGGCATTATCATCAGAATCAGAGCCGGCGAAGTTTCCAAGCTGGGAAGAGCGACGCAGGGCGTAAAAATTATGAAAGTCGAAGATGATACGAAAATCGTTGCTATGGCAAAGGTCATCAAGGATGAAGATGAAGACGGCGAAGAAAAACCGAAAGAAAAGAAAAAATCCCGTCCGGAAGACAGCAACGAACAGCTGACGCTGTAATTTGCGAATAACCTTATAAAAAAACAAGGCAGAGTAGAGTGATTTTCTACTCTGCTTTTTATAAAGATTCTTGCGGAATTCTTTCTGTAAATTTTTTGTATCCAATGGGCATACAATGTCAAATGAGTATTAAAAGATTTTCGTAAAAGTCCTTATTTTGTCAAAGTCAGTATTGATTTTGCAGAAAAAATGGAGATTTAATCAGAGGTAATTGTGCAAAAATAAGACTTGAATTTTTCTGAAAGGAAGGATATTCTATTAAGTATAGCAGAAAAACTGTTATTTGAAGGAGCGAATTAAATGGATAATTTAGAATTTATCATTCCGGGAAAACCGGAATATTTAACTATGGTACGCCTTGCCATCGGTTCTATTGCCGCAACAGCGGGGTTTAATCTTGATGCCGTAGAAGATATCAAAACAGCCGTTTCTGAAGGCTGTAAGCTGATTTCCTGCCACGGATTCGAAGGTTTTTCCAATAAATACGAGATCATGTGCAATGTGGAAAAAGGAAAACTTGAGATTACCATTGAGGACAGATGTGAGGGACATAATCTTAAAAAACTCGAAAAGCCATGCAGAAGCTGTCCGGCAGAAGGAGATTTAGGTGTTTTTGTAATTCAGAGCCTGATGAACGAAGTGGAAATTGGGAGAAAAGAGGATGGGCAGAAGTCCATCAGAATGGTGAAAATTGCATGATAGATCAGGAATTGTTTGTTCAATATAGAAACAATCAAAGTATAGAAATCAGAAATGAAATCGTCGAAAAATATCTGTATATGGTCGATATTTTAATTCGAAAATATCTGGGAAAAGGTGTAGAGTATGACGATTTATATCAGATAGGGGCTCTTGCTTTAGTCTCGGCAGTGGAACGGTTTGACCCTGAGAAAGGATTTAGTTTCAGCTCTTTTGCTACGCCGACAATTTTGGGGGAGATTAAAAAGTACTTCAGGGACAGACAGTGGAGCCTTAAAGTTCCGCGGCGTTTGAAAGAAATTTCGGCAAAAGTGCAGGAAGTGCGGGGAAATTTATATAACCAGTTTCAAAGGAGCCCTACAGTAGAAGAAATAGCGGAAGCTACAGGGTTTACCACAGAACAGATTATTGAAGCCATCGAGGGTTCAAAGGCTTACGGAACTTATTCTTTGGACAAAACCTTTGATGATATGGGAGAAGACGGGGAATCTTCTTTTCTGGAAAAATATACAGGGTTTGATGAGATGGGATACGAGCGCGTGGAGATGGCGGAGATTATAAAAAAAGTTATGTCCGGATTTAACGATCAGTACCGGTACATATTCAAACAGCGGTTTATCCATAATAAATCTCAGGCAGAAATCGCAAAATCTCTCGGAGTATCTCAGATGACGGTTTCCCGTGCGGAAAAAAATATTATCGGTAAATTTCGTGATGAACTGCATAAATCCGGTTAAATAACCGTTAGAAAAGAGATAACATAAGCTGTTTATATGAATAACTAAGACTTCCCATACCCAAAATGGGCATCGCACCTTGAAAATTCAATAT
>CALBGO010000106.1 GCA_937894585.1 uncultured Eubacterium sp. | reverse complement strand
CGTTTTCAACGCTCTGAGATATTTTTTTAATCTTCAACTGTCAAACTCCCGGGAATGTATCATAAATATGCGCCCTTCATTCGATCGGATTATCAAAACGATAATTATTTACCAATAAAATCATTAAAAATTTGGTTTACAAAACAAACCCTTGCCAAAGAGGAAGAAAATTATTAAAATGATAAGAGAGATGAGTCAATTACAATATACCGGGAAATATAAAGGTTGGAATTTTGAGGATATTGAGATGAATCTTAATTGAAATATTGGAGAAAAGGCATGAGCCTGAGTAATATGAAAGCTTAAAAATGATGATAGGAAGTGAGAAAGTATGAAACACCGGTTTATAGCAAAGAGGTACTGGAAGGACCAGTCGACTGCCATGGGAAAATCTGATGAGATGGCAAAGAGTTTTAACGATGTAATCAATTTGAGTCTGGGGGATCCGGACTTAATTACCGATGATATTATTATCGACGGCGCATTTAAGGATGCAAAAGCGGGACATACTAAATATACAGATTTCAGAGGAGACCCGGAGCTGCGCGAAGAGATATGCAGATATTACAAAGAAGAATATGCTATGGATGTTGAAGACGAGGAGGTTTTCGTCTGCGCTTCGGCATGCCTGGGTATGTATCTGGCGCTGGAGGCCATTACTGACCCCGGAGACGAAGTGATTCTGCAGGCGCCGTATTTTACACCGTATCCGCAGCAGGTGGAGCTTGCCGGAGGAATACCTGTGGAGCTTGCGACTTATGAGGAAGATGATTTTCAGATCTGCATTGACAGACTTGAATCACTGATTACAGAGAGAACCAAGGCGCTGGTAATCAATTCGCCGAGCAATCCGACAGGAAACTGCCTGACCGTAGAAACCATGGAAAAAATTGCCGAGATTGCTGAAAAACACGATTTAATTGTTATTGCGGATGATATTTACACTTCGTTCAGCTATCGGAATCCGTTTGTGCCTTTTGCGTCTCTTCCGGGTATGAGAGAGCGAACGATTACATTGAATTCCTTTTCTAAGAATTTTACCATGACCGGCTGGCGAGTGGGAAATATCATTGCACCGAACTATATTATAAAGACGATACAGCAGATTAACGAAAATGTGGTATTTACCGCGCCTTCCGTTTCACAGAGAGCGGCGATTTACGCACTGCGTCACAGAGCTGAGATTCAGCCTGCGATGATTGAGGAATACCGCAGCCGTATGTTTTATGCGGCGGAGCGGATTAACGAAATACCGAAACTTTCTGTTCTGTATCCGCCGAAGGGCAGCTTTTATCTGTTTGTGAATATTAAGGAAACCGGACTGACTTCCGAAGAAGCTGCGGACCGTATTCTCGAAGAAGCTCATGTGCTGACTCTGCCGGGCAACGCATTCGGAAGCTGCGGCGAAGGGTACCTCAGGATTGCATGTACAGTGGACAAGAAAACTTTGGGTGAAGCTTTTGACAGGATTGCGGCAATTCGGTTTTAATTGAGGAAAGTACGGAGGTGGGTTCACCAGCAAAAATTTACTTTGTAAAAAGGTATATTGTGGTGTATAATATTTCTATTAGACATCGGAAACTTCCGGTGCGGAGGAACGATAAACACTGGAATTTTGGAGGATATAATTATGACGGAACCTGTTTCAACGAATTTTATTCATAATATCATTGACAAGGATCTGGAAAATCAGAAATACGGCGACAAGGTATATACCCGCTTCCCGCCGGAACCCAACGGTTACCTGCATATCGGTCATGCCAAGGCAATCTGCATCAATTTCGGAACTGCGGAAAAATACGGCGGCATGTGCAACCTGCGCTATGACGACACCAACCCTGTGAAAGAAGATGTGGAATATGTCAGCGCTATAGAGGAAGATATCAGTTGGCTGGGCTTTAAATGGGACAAGCTGCTGTGGGCTTCCAATTATTTTGACAAGATGTACGAAGCCGCAGTAGAGCTGATTAAAAAGGGAAAAGCCTATGTCTGCGGGCTTTCTGCCGAGGAAATCAAGGAATATCGCGGAACACTGACCTGTGCGGGCAAAGAAAGTCCGTGCAGAAATCAGACGGTAGAAGAAAACCTGCGCCTCTTTGAAGAAATGAAAGAGGGCAAATATGCTGACGGTGAAAAGGTGCTTCGGGCAAAAATTGATATGTGCTCTCCGAACATCAATATGCGGGATCCGGTAATTTACAGAATCGCCCATAATCCGCCGCATCATAATACGGGGGACAAATGGTGCATTTACCCGATGTACGATTTTGCTCACCCTATTGAGGACGCAATCGAAGGAATCACACATTCTCTGTGTTCTTTAGAGTTTGAGGATCACAGACCGCTTTATGACTGGGTGCTCAAAGAAGTCGGCTGGTGGGAGAATCCGCCTCAGCAGATCGAATTCGCCCGGCTGAATCTGACCAATACGGTGATGAGCAAGCGTTACCTTCGCGGCTTTGTGGAAGACGGCGTGGTAGAAGGTTGGGACGATCCGAGAATGCCGACCATTGCAGGCATGCGCCGCAGAGGCTATACGCCGGAATCCATTCGCGATTTCTGCGAGCGGGTAGGCGTTGCAAAGTCCAACAGCCTTGTAGAAATGTCCCTGCTGGAGCACTGCATCCGCGAAGACTTAAAGACAAAAGTGGAAAGCAGAAATGTAATTGAAAATCCGATTAAGGTTGTAATTACAAACTATCCTGAAGATCAGACGGAAATGATCGAACTGGAAAACAATAAAGAAGTGCCTGAAATGGGAACCAGAAAGATACCGTTTTCCCGTGAGCTGTATGTAGACGGTGCGGACTTTATGGAAGTACCTGTAAAGAAGTATTTCAGACTGTTCCCGGGTAACGAAGTTCGTTTCAAGGGCGCATATTTCATTACCTGCAATGAAGTTGTCAAAAATGAGGACGGTTCCATCAAGGAACTTCTCTGCACTTACGATCCGATGACCAAGAGCGGAAACGGATTTGAGGGCCGTAAGGTCAAGGGAACCATTCACTTTGTCGATGCAAAAACTGCAGTAAAGGTGAAAATCAGAAATTATAATTACCTGATGGTTCCGGGCGAGGACGGTCAGAATGTGCTGAACCCGAATTCTGTTGAGGAAACCTGGGGATATGCTGAACCGTCTGTTGCAGAGGCAAAGCCGGGCGAGCGGTTCCAGTTCTTCAGACACGGCTATTACATTGCAGACAGCAAACTGACTACCGATACTGAAAAGGTATTCAATCGAATCGTAGATTTGAAGAGTTCATGGAAGCCGAATAAATAAGATACAGAGAATCGGAAAACAGACGATTTCCGAATCACTGTCAACTTACAGGGTGGATTTTGAAAAAACAAACAGGACCGAGCAGCTGTTGATACAGCATATCGGTCCTGTTTGTTATATGAGAGAAGACTCAGTCTTTCGCACGGGAATGATGATTGAGATACTTAAATGTATGTTTTTTACAAAAAAGTAAATAAAAACTTGAAAATGAAAAGTGGGTATGATATAGTTTTATAACAGACGAGCCGGCAGCTGCCGTCGATTCTGCTAAAAGAGCGGTATTCGTTTTTTTGTAATTCAGGTAAAGCGGGGATTGGCGGAGCGGACGGAAAAGAGGGTGAAGCGTACAAAGGATAACCCGGGGTAATATTGGGACACACCGCGAAATGACGCGCTGGGGGATATCGTAAAATGAAATGTTTTTACAGAATATGAGGGGAGGATAAGGATGGGAGCTTTTTTAGCCCATGCACAGGAGGAATTATACAATCAGAAACGGCTGCTGAAGTTAAGTGAGAAAGTATTAACAAAAGAACCGGAGGGATATTTGAAAAGCAGACCCAGAAAAGAGGGATGTGCGTTCTATGTGCAGACGCAGAGTAACGGAAAAATAAAGGCGCAGAATATCACAAAAGATTATAAGCATATCGAAAAACTATCATTAAAAAGAGTGTATCAGGAAATTCAGAGAAGTGCTTTGCATAATATTGCTCTTTTGGAGCAGCTGTGTATGAAGTATCGGGAAAATGAGTTTTGCGAAGTTCTGAACGGACTGCCGGATACCTACAGGACAGCATTCAATTATATCAGCATGGAGAAAAATCGCAGAGGAAAACAAGGTACGCCGATTCAGAGGGATTTTGATCCGGAAAGACATATTCATGAAACACTATGCGGGCTGAAAGTCCGTTCCAAATCAGAAGTTATTATTGCAAATGCGTTGACCGGTTACGGAATTCCGTTTGATTATGAGAGACCGTTTCCTTACTTAAATAACAGGGGATTTTACTATGCACCGGATTTTACTTTTGACCTTCCGGATGGGCAGACCTGGATATGGGAACATTTTGGAATGCTGAAAGATGAAAACTACAGTATTCATACTGCGGAAAAACTGTCCTTTTATCAGAAACACGGATACTTAATAGGAAATAATTTTATTGTAACGCAGGATGATGAGCGGGGAAATTGCAGCAGTGTATTTATTGACCAAACGATTCAAAGAAATCTGCTTCCTTATTTTCGGTGATTCTCATGTATATCAAACAGAGCAGTATAAAATAAGTAGTATAAAATGCAGAGAAATGACACATTTAACGGAATACACGGAAAATGTGTCATTCTTATTTTCGATACACTGCTTTAAATGACATACCACTCTGTTTTTTTAGGATTTTGTGTCATAAAATTCGGGAGAAAAGAATCGTGACGGACAGATATGTCTCACCTCCAATGCTGCAAATGGAATAAAAGTAAAAATATGGGTGAATTTGAAAGAGGAAGGATATGAAAAATGACAGGTTCCTTTTGATTTTGAGGGTAACCTGTCATTTTTGCGAGTTATGATTTTTAGAGAATGACACAAAAGAGCGTATATGGCGGTATTGTGTCATTTTGCGTCTTTAGCGGAGTATGCTGCATTTAGGGAGTTTACGGTGTCCGGGGTTTTGCTTGTATCAAAGGCTTCGCCGTGCTGTAAAGTTCGCTGCGTCCGGATGCTTGCAGTATCAGGGAATGTGTTCGCATTTGCGACTGAGTTCCCGACTGCTTCTGTGATCGCCTGACTTTTTACAGCACGGCGAGGGAAACTGCAAGTGCTGCTGCGATAACGATAAACGCAATCAGATCCCTGGAACTTTCAAAGAGTTTTTGCTTGTTCTGCAGTCTGCTCCAGCCGTAGAACAAAAGACCGGGCGCAAATATGACGGCGGAAATAATTACATTTTGAATTCCGGTGGCAATCAGCATCCAGAAACCGTAGAGCACACCCACTACGGAAATCAGCCAGGTAAAAAATGTAACCTGATTGGGTCCGTGCCTGCTGTCTTCAATGGTTGTCTTCAGGCAGTAAAGAGCTGACAGTACAAAGGGTATCATAATGGCGCTGGTGGCAAGGGTATACATAGCCTGATAAGTGGACGACTGAAAATACACCCAGATCAGAAGAACCTGTATGACAGCTGCAGTCATAAGCAGAGCGCCCGCAGGAGCGCCTTTTTTGTTTTCGATGGAAAGAAATCTTGGAAAACAGCCGTGGAGGGCAGGTGCAAAAGCACTGTCTGCTGTTACGATAGTGTATGAAAACATCGCTCCGGCAATGGAAATTATTACGCCGATGTTAATCAGTGCTGCGCCCCACGGACCGGCAATATGGGAAAGAAGTCCCGCCATAGCAGGACCGGGCAGGGCTGCAAGTTCCTCTCTCGGCATAATTCCCATACTCAGCACGGAAATCAGTACATAGAGAATCAGCAGAGTCAGGAAAGAAAGCTCGGTGGCCTTTCCTGCAGTAGCAGTGCTTTCCGCACGGCCTGAAATTACTACCGCACCTTCAATACCAGTGAAAATCCATACTGTTGTATAGGTGGTGCGAAGAATCTGCTGTCCCAGAGTGTAACCGGTATCTTCACCCATAAAGTTATCCATAAAAATATCCAAATCAAAGGCGCCCAGAAAAAGCGCCAGCAGGATAAAGGCAAGAATCGGAAGAATTTTCGCAATGACAATTACCGCATTGATAGTGACGGCTTCCTGTACACCACCCATAATCAGCAGTGTAAATATCCAGATGATTACGGAAGCGCCGATGACGGAAGCCAAAGTGTTTCCATCTCCGAAAACAGGAAAGAACTGTCCTAAAGCAGCAAAGAGCAGCGTCGCAAAGGAAACCTGGGAGAGAACAGCGCTGACCCAGTAGCCCCATGCAGAGTTGAATCCTATATATTCTCCGAATCCCTCTCTGGCATAAGCATATATTCCGCTTTTCAGATGGGGACGGACGATACTGAGTCTGTTGAAGCACATAGCCAGCGCAAACATACCGATACCGGCGATGGTCCAGCCTATGAGCACGGAAAGCGTGCCGCACCCGTTTGACGCCATATCGCTGAACATACTGAAAACACCGCTCGCCAAAGTCGTTCCGATGGCAAAACAGGTCAGTTTGAAAAGGCCTAAGCCATGTTTCTGGTTCATAATAAAATCCTCGCTTGTAAGTATAAGTCAGCAGTATTATGCACACAGCGGGGATTTTTTATACGAGAGTATTTTTTGCGAAAGAATTTGTTTCGGTTTGCGAAGAATGTTTCGGCAAGAGAGCAGATTCAGAAGAGGAAGTGGTGCGCAGGGAGCGCACTGCGTTTTATTCAATTTGTATTTTAAACAGTAAGTATTCCGGCGGTGTCAGACCGCTGCGGTGCTGTTTCCTGTTTGTGTATTTGTATGTTGACAAATCCAGCAGGTTATCTTAAACTTATATATGAGAAAATTCGGAAAAGTCGGCTACGGCCGTTTTATGACAGGTGTATCGGGAGGTAACATCATGAAAAAATGGGGATATATCATATGGATCATAGCGATAATTGTACTGGGACTTGTTTTTCTGGGCGGATGCGCCGGCGAAGAGGAGAAAATTACAGGTACGGTCTCGGCGGATTCTTACGAAATGGATCTGCAGCTTGATACGGAACAGAAGGTATTGATGGGAACGGTGGAAATGGCTTTTACCAACCGTACCGATGGAAACCTTGAGAGTGTTGTTGTGCGCAATTATCCTGCTTCTATTTTGAAAGAGCTGAAAAAGGGTTCTGCGGAAATCAGCGCTGTAACGGCAGAAGACGGTACGCCCCTTTCTTTTTCCGAAGGAAAAGATCCTTCCGTGGTGACGGTGAAGCTGGGCGGAGAAGGACTTTCACCCGATGAGTCTACCGTTGTCAGAGTTTCGTATAAAACCGATATTCCCAAGGTCAGAGAAAGGTTCGGCGTTTACACCGAAGGAAAAGATGAATACTATCTTCTGACTTTCTGCTTCCCGTCCCTTTCGGTTTTCGAAGACGGAAAATGGAACGACAGCCCTTATATTTTCGGCGCGGAATCCACTTACAGCAAGGTCTGTGACTATAAAGTGCGCTTTGAAGCGCCAAAGGATTTTGGTAGCGGCAAGCGGGGAAGAGACAACAAAGGACGGCGTAACGGAAATCGAAGGGAAAAATATGCGGGATATGTCTATCATCGCATCGAATCATATGGAAGTGCAGACGGATACCGCCTCCGGAATCAGAATCAACAATTATACCTTCAGCCATCCGGGTTACAGCTGGATGGATACCTACAATGAATTGACAATGGAATCGGCAAAGGAATCTGTAACAATGTTTTCGGAGCTGTTCGGCAAATATCCTTATGAGGAACTGGATGTAATTCAGTGCGCGGATTTTGGCGGTATGGAATATCCGGGCCTGATTCTCATCGGACTTCCCGATGTGGACCCGACAAAAGGTCTTATGAAAGGTATGGAGGGCATGGAAGGAAACCCTCAGCTGTGCCTTTTAGTCGCCCACGAAACGGCGCATCAATGGTTTTATGCCGCTGTGGGAAACAATCAGTACACAGAACCCTGGCTTGACGAAAGCTTTGCAAATTATTGTGAAAACGGAATTTACGGACTGGCTCGGCCGCCGGCTTTGAAACGAGCCATTGAAATTCAGGAAAAAGAAACCGGTCAGGAGGTTTATCTGTGGTGGGATTCTGAAGAAGATGTTTCTGAAATGCTGACGGAAAAGCCAAGTAAAATCAATAAACCTTATGAAGCCTATTCTTCCGATGACGATTATGAATATGACATGGCTGTGTACGAACAGGGCGCACAGTTTTTCTTCGAGCTGCGCAGAGCCATGGGGGACGACAGGTTCTTTGCTATGATGCGGGAGTATTATAAAACTTACTGTCTGAAAGAAGCGACGGGAAAAGATTTTATCGATATGATATACAAGTACGATGCTTCCGAAAAGGTCAAATCCGTCATGGAGCGTTATATTGCTTGACATTACAGCGAAAAAAACATATAATAACTTGTACGACAAATTCTAATCAGAATCAATATTTGCCCTTTTATAGCTTCGCCTGGTATGGTTTGGGTCCTGCGCAATGAGATGCCGTGAACCTTGTCAGGTCCGGAAGGAAGCAGCAATAAGCGGAAGTTCTTATGTGCCGCAGATCAGCCTTCTCCAACGCCTGCGGAGCTATAAAAGGGCAAATTTTTTTGTCAGGATAAAAGAATGTCCCCGGAGACTGTGTGAAAGCGGTATACGGGAAGTCTTTTGCAGAAGTTTCAGCTTTGGAGGCCGCAAGATGTATACAGCGCTGTATCGGGCGGAGCGCCCGGAGATATTTTCCGAGGTCATCGGACAGGATCATATTGTAAGAATACTGAAAAACCAGATAGAGACGGAAACTGTCAGCCACGCTTACCTTTTCTGCGGAACCAGAGGTACGGGAAAGACAACAACGGCGAGGATTCTTGCAAAGGCTGTCAACTGCCTTTCGGACGGAGAACGGCCATGCGGCCGCTGCGCCAACTGTATGTCCATCAAAGAAGGCACTTTTATGGATGTTATTGAAATTGATGCAGCGTCCAATAACGGTGTGGATAATATTCGTGAGCTTCGGGAGAGTGTCAAGTATCCGCCTGCTGTGGGAAGAAAAAAGGTCTATATCATAGACGAAGTTCATATGCTTTCCACCGGGGCTTTCAATGCGCTTTTAAAGACTTTGGAGGAACCGCCGGAAAATGTAATGTTTATTCTGGCGACCACCGATCCGCAGAAACTGCCGCAGACGATTTTGTCCAGATGTATGCGCCTTGATTTTAAGCGTGTGCCTGAGCGGATTCTTATCGAGCATATGGGGAGAATCTGCAGAGAAAAGGGCATCGAAATTACAGATGGTGCGCTGAGGCTGCTTGCGGCAAATGCCGACGGTTCTGTCAGAGATGGTCTGAGTATTCTGGACCAGTGTCTGTCCGGCGGAGATAAGAAGCTGGACAGAGATGTGATTTTGGAATTTCTGGGAACTGTTTCCGAAGAGTTTTTTATCAATCTGACGGAAAGAACTGCTTTGCACGATGCGGCAGGCGCACTGGTAGCGCTGGATACGGCTTTGCAGGAGGGCAAAGATGTGAAGCAGCTGATGAAGGACTGGATGAGCCATTACCGGAATCTGCTGATCACCAAGTATATAAAGAATGCGGAAGATATGCTCAATATGTCTTCGGAAAATATAGAAAAACTCAGGGATCAGAGCAGCCGGATTTCTCTGGACGAAATCAACAACGGTATTGTCACCCTGTCGAGAACGATAAACGATGCCAGATATTCCACGCAGCCGAGAATTTTGCTTGAGCTTGCCATTGTAACCATTGCCTGCGGGCTGACAGAGGCTGCGCCCCTTGGGAAAAACGGTGTGCGTCAGGTGCAGCAGACAGTGTCTGCAAGACCTCGTCAGGCTGCCGCAGCAGTTCGCAGAGAGCAGCCGCCTTTTGATATGCCGCCAGCAGATTCGGGACAGATGCATGGAATGCCGCAAAGTGAAATAATGGGGCAGGGCGTTCCCGAAGAAATGCGGGCAGCCGGGCAGGATGTCGTATTTTCAGGCGGCTTTGAGAGTTTTGCGGAAGCGGGAGCTGCGGGGGAGCCAGGCGGAAGCGGTTTCGGACAGAATGTGCCGAGCGGGCAGTTCGGGCAGCCCGGACAGAGCGGAGGTCAAATGCCCCGCACAGACTATGACCTGGATGAAATCTGGGGCAGAATTTTTGAAGAAGGCGAAGACATCAAGGGCAGTTTTAATCTGATTCGTGCCGGTGCATATCTTGCCGGCATTAATGATACCCAGTTCAAAGTCATTGCCCAGAATGACTTTACAAAGAATTATGTGGAGACCAATCAGCAGCAGATATGCAGACTGATGGAGAAGATAACCGGGAAACATTTGAAGCTGGTTTGCAAAACCGAGGATCAGGCGGACGAAACCGGCTCTGCAGATGAAGATGCGCAGGCTCTTGCCGACAGACTCAGCAGCAGCCTGGGAATAGATGTGAAAGTCGAATGGAAGAAATAGAAGAGAAGTGAGGATTTAATTATGGGAAAAGGTATGAGAGCAGGTAAGAAACCTAAAGTTGGCGGCGGTGCAGGCAATATGCAGAAACAGCTTGCGCAGATGCAGCAGATGCAGCGCCAGATGGAGCAGATGCAGGCAGAACTTGAGGAAAAAGAAATTACAACGACTTCTGGCGGCGGTGCAGTAAGTGTAACCGTTAACGGTAAGAAAGAAATTGTCAGCCTGACGCTGGACAAAGATGTAGTGGATCCTGACGATGTGGAAATGCTGCAGGATTTGGTTATGGCGGCAGTTAATGAAGGTATGCGTCAGATTGACGAAATCTCCAGCGCTGAAATGGGAAAACTGACCGGCGGTCTGAATATTCCGGGACTGATGTAATGAGACAGTATCCTAAACCTCTCGGAAAATTGATTAATGAATTGTCCAAGCTTCCGGGAATCGGCGGAAAAACCGCGCAGAGACTGGCATTTCATATTCTTTCGTTAGATGATAAAGAGGCCGGTGCATTGGCGCAGGCTATTACGGAAGCAAAACAGACGATGAAATACTGTTCCGTCTGCGGCAATCTGACCGATCGTGACCCATGCGGCATCTGTACGGATCAAAACCGCAGACAAGATGTGATTTGTGTGGTGGAAAATCCGCGGGATGTGATGGCGATGGAGCGGATTAAAGAATTTGACGGACTTTATCATGTGCTTCACGGTGCGATTTCTCCCATGGACGGAATCGGTCCCGAAGATATCAATCTGAAGCAGCTGATTGTAAGACTTCAGAACAGCAGGGTAAAAGAGCTGATTCTTGCAACCAATCCCAATATTGAAGGGGAAGCGACCGCAATGTATATTGCCCGTCTGATCAAGCCGTCGGGGATTAAAGTCAGCAGAATTGCTAACGGAATTCCGGTAGGCGGCGATTTGGAATATGCCGATGAAGTGACGCTTTTGAAAGCGATGGAGGGCAGAAGAGAGCTGTAGCAAAGAGATTTGTATCATATAAACCTGCTGCTTTAAGCTGAAATTTGTTGGTTCTTTGATACATAAGCCGGCAGTGTACGGCGGCAGAGTTGTCATCGGTGCGGGAACTTTGTATTCGCTGTTAAGCCGCTTTGAAAACGAGGGTATAATCACACAGGTGGCTGAAGAAAACCGCCGTAAAATTTATAAAATTACAGAACTGGGAAGCGAACTTCTCAGGGAGGAATATACCCGTCTGAACCTGCTGGTAGAGGACGGCAGTAGTTTTTTTCACTTCGAAGGGGAACGCAAAGATCCGCCCGGAAGCAACGGAAAGAGAGAAGAAAGCAAGGCAGAAACTGCTGCGGATACGATGGAGAACCCTTCAGGAAGAGATATGAAGGCGGAGAAAGAAAGAAACGCAGGGAAAAAAGAGAAACTTAAAATTCCTCGGGAAGAGTGGGATTACGGCGGCGCATATTAGCGCCGCGCAGTATAGAGCGAGTTTTTGGGGTAAAGGGTGTAAAGAATTATCATTTCGATAAAACAGGCGCAGGATTCGGATTGTCCTTTGACGCCTGTTTTTGTGTATGCGGAGAATCGTTTTTCAAAACCGGTCGCGATAACCGGCGGGAGTACATCGCTTATCAACAACGGATCAGACAGTAAGGCCTTCTTCTTTTGCAAGGCGCATCAGATATGCATATTTTGCTCTTGCTGCCATCAGATTATAGGAGGCATAGTCGATGGCGGCATCATCAGTCAGTTCGTTGAAACGATTGGTCGCAAGCTCAAGATCTCTGCGAGCGGTCTTTATATATGACAGCATGACATTCTCTTCTTTTTTCAATAGAATCACAACCTTCCTTGTTATTTAATTCTATTTTATTCCACTTCGGCATATTTTATACAAGTATCAAAATGATTTCGACGGAGGGGACGGATATGGGAACTGAACTGAGCGTGTTTCTTACTTTTGGAGGCGCACTGATTCTGATATTTTTACTGGGGAAAGCGCTGCTGGTTCCGCTGAAGGTGCTTCTCAGACTTTTGGTGAACAGTATTCTCGGAGGCGTACTGATTATAATCATCAATTATATCGGAGTGCACTTCGGAATTATGATACCGATAAATGCTGTAAATGCTGTGACTGTCGGAGTTTTAGGAATACCCGGTGTGGTTATGCTGCTCCTTTTGTGTAACTGATTTTAAATATAAAAAGACATAATTTCCGCTTTGCAGATAAGCTTGTACGAAGCGAAGAATTATGTCTTTTGTTTTTTTAGGCAGCCGCAGTTGTATACGGCGGCAAAGCAGCTTTTTCCGTCAAAAGCTTATGAGAAAATTTCCAGTCCGAAGAAGGTGTCGATCTGTCCCAGAAGTACCAGCACCATCAGCAGCGGCGCGCAGAACTTGATGCAGAAATCGAAGAACTTCTGTGTTCTGAATTTGTTGTTGTTCAGTGTAACTTCTTTGTCCACCAGTTCTGTCGGAAGGATGATTGCCATATAGCATGCGCCCAGCGGCATCAGAATACCTTCGGAAATCAGGTCAAAGGTGTCCAGCCAGGTGTCCAGTCCGAAAATATGCGGGAATCCGTTTTCGCCAAGTCCGTCCAGTGCTACGAAAACGCCTTCTAAGCATACAATCAGTCCGATCAGATTTACAACGGACTTTCTGTTCATCGGCTTGCCTTTTTCAGCTCTCTTGTCCATGACTGTGGAGCAGATTGCTTCCAGCAGTGCGATGGAAGATGTGATGGCGGCGATGAATACCAGCATATAGAAGATAAATCCGAAGATCGGTCCGAATTTTCCCATTGCGGAGAATACGGACTGCAGTGTTACGAACAGCAGTCCCGGGCCCTGCGCAGGTTCCTGACCTGTAGCAAAAACTGCCGGCATAATTGCCAGGGAAGCCATAACCGCAATTACGGTATCTGCAAACGGGATAATCAGTGCGCTTCTTTCCAGATTGGCATCTTTTTTCATATAAGAACCATAGGTAACGGTGATACCCATACCCAGCGACAGTGAAAAGAACATCTGACCGCCGGCGGCAGCAAGAACATTGATGAATCCGGGACCCTGGAATACTTCCCAGTTTGGCTTGAAAATGAATTCAAGACCGGCTTCCGCACCGGGCAGTGTTACGCTTCTGATGATGACGATTACCAGAGAAACGAAAAGAGCAGGCATAGCAACTTTGGTAAATCTTTCGATACCGGAAGATACGCCGCCTCTTACAATCAGTACAGTCAGCAGAACGAAAATCAGTGTATAAACAGAACTGCTCAGCTGGTCGGTATAGAAAGACTGGAAGAATGCAGCGCTTTCCTGACCGCCGACGCCAAAACCTGCGCCGAAAAAGTCACCTAAGTTAGCGAAAGCATATTTCAGACAGTAGCCGCCCAGCATACAGTAGAAGCCGATAATCAGCAGCGGAGAAATCCAGCCGAACCAGCCGATAAACGCATATTTTTTGCTCAGAGATTCATATGCGCCCACAACGCCTTTGCCGAAATGTCTTCCCAGAGACAGTTCTCCGAGGCAGATGACATATCCGACGAAAACAACTAAAATCAGATAAAGAAGCAGAAAGGCGAAACCGCCGTTCATGCCCATTTTGTAAGGGAAACCCCAAAGGTTTCCGAGGCCTACCGCAGAGCCGATTGCAGCCATCAGAAATCCGAAACTGCTGCCCCACTGGCCTTTTTCGTGATGATGTTCCATGTGAATAAGGTCCTCCTAATCAGTAATACGCATATGGCACACCATGAACTATGTGCCGTAAAATTAAAAAAAGCATAACTTATTATATCATCACAATAAAAATTGTCAATAAAAACATAATTAAAAAATTTAAATTGTTATATAAACCAAAAAA
>CALBGO010000105.1 GCA_937894585.1 uncultured Eubacterium sp. | reverse complement strand
TAAAATGCTTGCATTTGCATTTTACCTGACACCCTCAGATTAGGCGCTTACGATTTTTTTTGTCAGTCCTTTTCGTACGCCAAGAGTAACGATTGCCGCACCGGTTACTGTCAATGCCAGTGAGAAGAGGAGAAGTATATCAGTATCGAAGATTTCCAGAACCAGACCACCCAGTAAATTACCCAGCACTGCACCGATAGAAATCGACGCAGTCATATAACCCTGTCCGGAGACCTTGTCCGCAGGCTCCATTTCATCGTTGGCATAATACACAGAGGCAGAAGCGAAGATTGCATAGCTGAACATCTGCAGCAGCTGTGCGAAGTATAGCGTCGCAACATTGCCCGCAATAAGATAAGCGGCAGCTTTTGCAATAAAGGCTATGGAACAGAAGTGCATTAACCTGACGGAAGAGAATTTCTTTATCAGCTTATAGAATCCGAACATAATCGGAAGTTCCGCCAGGGCTTCGATGGAGAAGGCGGTGCCCATGGCGGCACTGTTTCCTCCGGCGGCTTCTATAATCTGAATCATATAGGTATGCACAATGTTATGAAAGGCCATCAGCAGAATGATACCGATGAGAACGGTCGTGTAATTGGGGTATCGCTTTATAAAATGGATTATATTCCCGCTGTGGTTTCGGAGTATTTCTGCGGATAATCCGGAGTCGTTACTGTAGCCATCGGAATGCTGCAATTTTTGTATCTCTATCTTTTTCTCAGCTGTACACGGCATGAAATAGGTGGTAATGACCAGTCCTGCCAACACCGGGAAAGACAGATAAATGACAGCATCTTTGCCGATACCGGCAACCATCTGTCCGGCAATAAAGGAGATGACGGCATAGGTAACGGAACCGATTCCTCTGGCGCTGCCGAAATCGACAGTCAGTCCTTGCGCGGTATAGTAAAAAATTGAGGAATTTACCAGCGGCATCTGAAAAAATATCAGAATCATAAATACCGGGAAGAAAATCAGGTTCATAATCGGTATATTTTTGAACAGCACCAGAATAATCAGTATTGCCATCTGTAAAATACCGATGAGAAGAATCAGATTTCGCCAAGTGGCCTTCGGATATTTGTCGGCGATGTTGCCGACGATCAACTGTCCCGCGGCTGCAATAATGTTGCTTACAGCCACGATTGCACCAATGACGGCCGAAGAATATCCATGTGACAGAAGCACAACGGTAATGTAGCCGGTAGGCAGACAGTAAAGCATCCAGTAAAAGCCGTGAAGGGCTTTATACTGGATATTTAATTTCTGAGGATTTTCCATAAGTTACACCTTTATACATCGAGGAGAAACCCTTCGGGGAACGGATCTTTCGGATCCAAAATCCAGGTTGCAAAACCTATGACGCAGGCGTTACCGGTTATTTTTGGAATGATGGCTTTTTTTCCTCCGATTTCAGTTTCACCTATGATTTCGCATTTGAATTTAGATCCGATGACACTTTCGTGAATAAAGCTTTCACCGACTTTGAGTTTGCCTTCTTCATAAAGGAGGGCTGCTTTGGCAGAAGTTCCGGTGCCGCATGGGGAGCGGTCGATAACTTTTGGTAAGGCAACAACTATATTCTGTATATCTGCATCAGGACTTTTGGCAGGGCCGGAGAATTCTACATGAGTAACGCTGTCTACAAAAGGCAGTTCCGGATGCTGCACTTTAACCTGTGTGTTAATGTCTTCTGCAAGGGAACGGGCAATGCGAATAAATTCACTGCAGTTTGCAGGGGTGATATCAAGGCCGGCCTTTTCGGCGGGAAGGATTGCGTATACATTTCCGCCCCAGCTGATATCTAAAGTCAGCTCACCCAATTCTTCGGTATTGACTGTAACACTGCGGTTCAAAACCATGGCAGGTGCATTGACGAAGGAAACCTCCTCTACAACACCGTCGTTGACTTTTGCTTCTACAGACACTACACCTGCGGGAGTATCCAGTTTTATGAAGGTAATCGGCTCCTGTACATCTACAAGGCCGGACTCAATCAGAGCTACAGTTACACCCATGGTGTCATGGCCGCACATGGGCATCCAACAGCTGGATTCAAAATAGAGTACACCGACATCGGTTCCCGGCGTACAGGGCTCTGTGATTAATGTGCCGGACATAATTTCACTGCCACGAGGTTCAAACATGAGCACTTTTCGGAACCAGTCTTCGTTCTTACGCATGTATTCGAATTTTTCTTGCATGGTTTTACCCGGGATATGACGAAATCCGCTTACTACATTGCGGGTTGGCTGTCCTAAAGTGTGGGTTTCAACAGTTCTAAATACTTTTTTTGCTTTCAATTCCTTAGCATCCTTTCTTGAATTTTTGAATCGGTAAATTTGATTTTCGTACAATAGTAATAGCAAAAAATATGCCACAGTAAAACCGGCATGTTTTTATGCAAACTCACTAAAAATGTAATAAAAATGATACGATTTTGATTAAAAATTGTATCGAAAATGACACTCCGTGCAGATTTATACAAAGATAAAGTAATTGCAGCGGAATTTATAAGGCAATGTGTTCGAAATATGACACGATTTTTTAAAAAACTCTGCGGTTTTAGCTTTTTCAAAGTTTCGGCAGATAAAAAGACAGCAGAATATATGTTTTTGGGAAACATTTTTAATTGATTTTATCAAAAAAGAAGAAGAACTGCAACTTTTTCCGTTGGCACAGTATTTGCTTTTACTTGAGGCAAAGAAAAAATATTTTGGCCGAAAGGAGCATCCGCTGTGATTTTTAATATACAAAAATGTTCTATACATGATGGAAAAGGGCTGCGGACATTGGTTTTTTTTAAGGGGTGCCCGCTGAAATGCAAATGGTGCGCAAATCCGGAATCCCAAAGCTATCAGGTGGAGATTATGGAATCTCCTGCTAAGTGTATCGGCTGCGGCTTTTGTCGAAACGCCTGCCAAAAGAATGCAATTAGAGAGGATGGCACTATTGACAGAGCGCTTTGCGATAAATGTATGAAGTGTGTGGATCTTTGTTATGCGGAGTCCAAGAAAATGGTAGGCAGAGAATATTCTCTGCAGGAGCTTTACAAAGAAATTGAAAAGGACAAACCGTTTTATAAGCTGTATGGGGGCGGGGTGACCTTCTCCGGTGGAGAACCGCTGACACACGGTGCATATCTTGCGGATATTGCAAAGAAGTGCAGGAAAAATGGAATCAGTGTTGTTGTGGAGAGCTGCGGTTATGCGGATTTCGATAGTTTTAAATGTGCTCTGCCGTATATAGACTCTATGTTTATTGATGTTAAACATATTGATTCAAAAGCACATAAGGAGCTGACGGGTGCAGGTAATGAGCTGATTTTTGATAATATCAGAAAGATTTCTGAGCAGGGAATTCCTATTACAATTAGAACACCTGTGGTGCCGGGTATGACCGATACAGAAGATAACATTAAGGGAATTGCGGCTTTTGCCGGCAGGATTTCTTCTGTGAAGGAATATGAGCTTTTGGCATACCATAATTTTGGCGAATCTAAATATAAAGCGCTGGGCAGAGATTATGCGCTTATGGGTGCAGTAACACCGGAAGATGGAGTTATGAGAAGATTGGTAAAGGCGGCGAACAGTGTGCTTGCACCATATGAAAAAGAGTGTTTTTGGACGAAAAATAATAATAGGGAGGTAGTAAAATGATTTCCGAAAGAATTAAAAGATTAAGCGAAAAGGTAAGAGATACTCCGGTTACCATCTGTCTTGACAGAGCAAGACTGGTTACGGAATTTTATGAACACCCGTCTATGGAGCCGTTCTGGCTGAGAAGGGCAAATGCATTTGCCTATGTTTTAGATCATAAGAAGATTTTTATCGATGATGATTCTATTCTGGCGGGACATCTGGCATCCAGACTGCATGCGGCACCGCTGTATCCGGATATGACTGCGTGGCTTCGTGATGACCTGGAAGAGCTGGATACCAGAAAATCCGACAATCTTCAGTTTATGCCGGGTGAAAAAGATGAGCTCAGACAAATTGTAAAAAAATGGGAAGGTAGAGCATTCGGCGATCTGACGGCAGCTCTTTCCGAGGAAGATATTGATACAATGGTGGACATTGGTATTTTTACCAGAGGTGTATCTAATAAGTCTACCATGAATCATGCGCCGTGTTATGATGAAATGGTGACGAAGGGCTATCGCTGGTATATTGATCAGTGTAAAGCCAATATAGAAGCTCTGGGTAATATGACCATTGAAAAGATGGAAAAGCGCTATACCTGGGAAGCGATGATTATTGTCATGGAAGCGATTATCCGCTTTGCACACAGATATGCAGATCTGGCCGAAAAAATGGCGTCAGAGTGCAAAGATACAGAAAGAAAATTTCAGCTTCTGACAATGGCGGAGAATTGCAGAACCGTACCGGAATATGCACCGCAAAACTTTCATCAGGCTGCACAGTTTGTATGGTTCACACATCTTGCGATTATGATGGAAAATAACAGTAATGATAACTGTCTGGGCAGGTTTGACCAGTATATGTATCCATTTTATAGACAGGATTTGGAAAATGGTGTGGAAGAAGCATTTCTTGCAGATCTGATCCATGAGTTTAAGCTGAAGGTTGCAGAAATGTGGGAAGTGCGTACTACCAGAGAATCTATTGCATATCCGGGTTGTCCGTTATGGATCCATATGATGATCGGCGGTGTGCTGCCGGATGGAAGTGACGGCTGTAATGACCTGACCAGATTGATTCTCCACTGCATGGAAGATTTACAGACGAAGGAACCTTGTGTATCGTTCCGGTATCATGATGGTGTAGACGAAGAGACTTTCAGGCTTGCTCTTTCCGTTGCCAGAAAGGGCGGAAGTCATCCGGCGTTTTTCAATGACAGTACGAATATTTCACATTTGCTGTCACTGGGACATAGTCTGGAGGAGGCAAGAAACTGGGGAATTTGCGGCTGTATCGAGCCAAGTGTTCCGGGCATCACTGATTTCCAGTCTAATGCAGGTTATTTTAATCCAAGTAAGGTTTTTGAAATTACCTTAAATGACGGAGTAGATCCGCTGACAGGAAAACAGGTAGGTCCGAAAACCGGTGATGTTAGAAACTTTACCTCTGTAAAACAGTTGATGGACGCTTATGAAGTGCAGCAGGATTACTTTATGGATAAATTTGTGACTCTGTTTGACAGGATTGTATCATGCCATGCGTGGACAGCACCTACTATCACCGGTTCCTGTTTTACGCACAGCTGCATTGAAAAGGGAGAAGTTCTGCAGAGACGAGGGGCAGATCATCGATATTCTGCAATCGCAATCACAGGAGTTGCAAATATTGCGGATTCTCTTGCGGCCATTGATGAGTGCGTCTTTAATAAAAAGTATCTGACTATGACGGAATTGATGGATTTGCTAGCTTCAGATTTTGAGGGCAAAGAAAATATGCGCCAGCTTCTGATAAACAAAGCGCCAAAGTATGGAAATGATATCGAGACTGTGGATGAATATGCGCACTGGCTGTCAAAGCTTTGTAATGATCAAATCTGTAAACATACCGATGGCCGTGATGGAAAATACACGATGGTAATTTCCACGCAGTCTTATAATGTAGTGCTGGGACAGCTGATTGGAGCGCTTCCTGATGGACGGAAGGCATATACGGCGCTGGCAGATAATGCATCTCCAATGATCGGTATGGATGTCAACGGTCCGACTGCTGTCGTAAAATCTCTGGGAAGAATCGATCCTTTAATTGCACAGAGCGGTGTACTGGTAAATCAGAGGTTTGATCCGGCTATTGTAAAGGGTGATAAGGGTCTTGATATTATTGAAACTGTGATCCGTACCTACTTTGATGGACAGCACGGACAGCATATTCAGCTTAATGTAGTGGATAATGAAACCCTGCTTGCAGCACAGAAAGAACCACAGAAATATCGTAACATTCTAGTTAGAGTAGCAGGTTATTCAGCTTATTTTGTTGAGCTGGAAAAGGATATTCAGGATAATATTATTGCAAGAACCTTGCAGCAGTCTCTGTAAAATAAATTTTTACGGGACTGGTGCGTGCAGAAGATCACAGTTATAATAGTAGAGGAGACCAACTATGAATAGTCAATAGTAAATTGGGAAATATTTAAAAAAAGTT
>CALBGO010000104.1 GCA_937894585.1 uncultured Eubacterium sp. | reverse complement strand
AAAACTGGTGCTTATACTTTCGGAATTTTGGGACATTATCAAAAACGCTTGACAGTGTTTTTTTGCAAGTTTTTATCTATTTCTTTCCTTTCAACAAGCAAGAGATCTATACTCTGGTCATTTCTGAATTCGCTTTTTCACTTTCAGTATTTTGATTTATTGCAAACTATTCAAAAACGACTCTAGCTTATCCATTCCTTTTTCAATATTTTCCATCGATGTCGCAAAGGATATTCTAATATATCCTTCTCCGAAATTTCCGAATGCATCGCCGGGAACAACTACAACCTGTTCATGTTCCAATAACTTCATAGCGAATTCTTCACTAGTCATACCGGTATCTTTAATTGAGATAAATGCATAGAAGGTACCCTTTGACTTTTCATATTTAACATAAGGCATTTTTGAAAGTCTCTCTGAAATATAATTCCTTCTTTTTTCATATTGTTCAACCATCATGTTCAAATGTTCTTTTCCGCCTTCTAAAGCTTCTACTGCCCCATACTGGCACGGCATCGCTACACATGCAGCAATGTTTTCCTGAAGTTTGGTAATATTACTTATGATTTCCGAAGGACCTGCAACATACCCCACACGGAAACCTGTCATTGCGAAAGTCTTTGAAAAACTATCGAACAGAAGAGTTCTCTCTTTCATGTCTGGAAGTGATGCGATACTGATATGCTTGACTTCATCAAATATGATATGCTTATATACTTCATCAGAGAAAACAAGCAAATCGTATTTCTTTGCAATATTTGCAACCTTTATTAAAACTTCTTCAGATAAAACAGTTCCTGTAGGGTTGCATGGAGAATTAATCATTATTACTTTTGTTGATTTAGTAATATTCTTCTCAATTTTCTCAGGATCCAGTGAAAAATTGTTTTCGAAATCAACAGGTACACTAACAGGAATGCCGCCGCACATTTTGATCTGCTGAATATAGTTTGTCCAGCATGGTTCACTTACAATAACCTCATCACCCGGATTAAGAATTACTTTCAGTGCCTGATAGATACCACCCATTGCGCCGGTTGTAACAGTGATCTCGTCCGCAGAATTGTATAGTAGGCCACATTCTCTCTCTAAATATCTTGAAATCGCTTCTCTCAAAGGTTTAATACCGGCATTTTCAGAATACTTTGTCTTCCCTTCTTTTAGTGCACGAATCGTTGCCTCAACAATGTTTTCTGATGCAGTAAAATCGGGCTCACCAATGGTGAAGCTTATTGAATTATCATATTCAAGGGCTTTATCAAACATTTTTCTGATTTTGGAATGATTAATTGACTGTGTATTGTCTGATATGTAATTCATGTGATGATCCTCCTCTATTTTTCAACCAGGTGAATTGCAAACCCACCTATGTTTTCTTTTAGGTATACAGATGTAAATCTTTCACCCTTATACTTTGCTGTAGAAAAATCAAATTCAACGCCTTTCTTTGCCAGATAGTAAACCGCTCTTTCAACATTTCCGGTTCCTATGGCGATGTGACCATGGGTTCCCGGAAATCTCTTTCTGCAAACCTCAATTTCATCAGATGCAAAAGTAGATGCTGACTTAACATCAGACTCAAAGCCAAACAGTTCACCAAATCGTTCTACCTGCGCCGTTGCTGATTCTTCGTCATCATTATTGATTCCGATATGTACAACTCTGAAATTAAGCATCTTTTGTACAGCCTCAGCAGTAATTCTTTCGATTTCATCGAATCTATCATTATTAACAAGATCGCCTTTTACCATCCAACTTCCCCCACATGCGATTATTTTCTTAAAAGCAAGATAATCACAAAGGTTGTCCTTATTAATTCCGCCAGTCGGGATGAACTTAAGATTTGTGTATGGTCCTGCAAGAGCCTTTATCATCTTAAGGCCTCCAGCAGCTTCTGCAGGGAAGAACTTAACAGTATCCAATCCTGCCTCTAATGCCATTTCAATTGCGTTAGTATCCATACATCCCGGAACAATTGGAATATTCTTTGATACACAGTAATCTACAACACTTGGATTGTAACCCGGAGTTACAATGAACTTTGCTCCTGCCTCAACGGCGCGATCAACCTGTTCAGTTGAAAGTACCGTTCCGGCACCAAGCAGCATCTCTGGGCATGCTTCAGCAATGTTTTTAATAGACTGTTCTGCTGCTGCAGTTCTAAAAGTCACTTCAGCACAGTTAATGCCCCCCTTCTGCAAGGATTTAGCTACATCTGCCGCTTTGTCCGCATCTTCTAATACAACAACAGGAATGATACCTATCTTCGATATTTCTTTAAGTAATTCACTCATTAAAATCTCTCCTTTATCTCTGCACTCTTCCGCTTCCGTCTCCGCCCATCAGTTTCTTAACATCATCAACAGTAACTCTGTTGAAGTCACCGATTACACTATGTTTCAGGCATGATGCAGCTGTTGCAAATTCAAGAGCTTCTTCCATTGTATCGTAGTTATTAAGTCCGTAAATCAGACCACCAGCAAAACTGTCTCCGCCACCTACTCTATCAATGATATCGTTGATATCATAATGTCTGCTTACATAAAACTTTTCTCTGTTGTTGATGCAGGTTGACCACCCATTTGTATCAGCACTCTTTGATTCACGAAGAGTAATAGCTATCAGCTTTGTATTTGGATATTTTTCAAGAATTTTATTGCCAAGAATCTCATACTTAGAATTGTCAATCTCACCTGATTCAACATCAACATCAATTGTAATTCCAAGTGATTTCTGAACATCTTCTTCATTTGCAATCAGAACATCACAGTAACTAGCCATTTCAGACATTACTTCTTGAGCATTTTTACCATATTTCCACAGATTTTTTCTGTAGTTAAGGTCGCATGAGACTGTGATATTTCTCTTTTTTGCTTCCTTTATACTTTCAATTGAAAGCTCCATAAGGCTTTCTGAAATTGCAGGAGTGATCCCGCTGATGTGCATCCATTCCACATCCTCAAAAGCCTTGTCCCAGTCAACATCTCCAGGGCCTGCAAGTGAAATGCTTGAATATGCTCTGTCATAGATTACCTTACTAGGCAGCTGATTTGCCCCTGCATCAAGATAATATATTCCTACACGTCCAGCTTTTCTGATGATTCTGCTTGTGTCTACATTAAATCTTCTAAGCTCACCAATGCAGGCATCTGCAACTGCATTCTCTGGTAGAAAGGTAAGAAGAGCTGCATCCATTCCGTAGTTTGCAAGAGAAACTGCAACATTAGCTTCTCCACCTCCAAAAGTAGCCTCCAGGTTAGGTGTCTGCATCAGTCTTTCATGACCCGGAGCTTTAAGTCTTAGCATAATTTCGCCAAAAGTTAATACTTTCATATTTTTCTCTCTCCCTTTATTAAAATAGTTAAACTCCGTTGTAACATGCGGCATACATTTCTGCCGGGATAAACTTACCCATTCCGTAGGTTCCAACGAACTTGCCATCCTCAACCGCAAGGTTTCCTCTCAGGAATACCATGTCAATTTTACCAATCTGTTTTCTTCCCTCATAAATGTTGTAATCAACACCATTTGGATTATCTTCAAGTCGGATAACACCCTCATAATCAGGGTCAAAAATAACAATATCAGCATCTGAACCCACCTGAATAGCACCTTTTCTTGGGTAGATTCCATTTATCTTTGCAGGTTTTGATGAAATCAGCTCAACAAATTTATTTTTGGATATGCGACCTGCCTCTACGCCATATGTCCAAACCATTGCAAATCGATCCCCCGCTCCAGGTGAACCATTTGGAATATTTGTAAAGTTGTCTCTCCCTGCCTGCTTCAGTTCCTTCACATCGATTCCGCAGTGGTCTGAAGAAATAGCAGTAAGAAGACCTTTATTCAAAGCATCCCACAGTGCATCTATGTCCTCTTGATCTCTCAATGCCGGTGAGCAGACATATTTTGCAGCTTCATTAAAATCAGAGTTATCAAGAACTTCCTTCGTAGTTGTAAGATAATGCGTGCATGTTTCTCCATTTACATTCACGCCCCTACCTCTTGCATACACGATTTCTTCAAGGGCTTCTCTTGATGTGACATGTGCGATATAAAGGGGCACACCTGTTTTCTCAGCTAAATAACAGGCTCTGTGAACTCCTTCGGCTTCAGTATACGGAGGGCGTGAAACATAGTGATAATGCGGAGTCAGCTGCCCTCTTTTCACACATTCATCTCTAAGGAAGTTGATGATTTCACCACTTTCTGCATGAACAAAAACTGTTGCTCCAACTTTCTTACATTCTTCCATTATTCTTACAAGGGTACCGTCATCACAGTGAAGCGGTGATCCGTTATAAGCCATGAAAGCTTTGATATTTGAAATACCTTTATCCGGAAACTGTTTAATTTCATCGAACATACTGTCCATAATATATGTAATCATTGCATGAAGTGAAAAATCCACGCATGCTTTATCTTTTGCTCTGACATTGATTCTATAATCAATAGAGTCGAGGAGCCCTGTATCGGGATCCTGTGGAGCAAAGTCAATTATTGTGGTTGTTCCTCCTCTTATAGCGGAATCTGTAGTTTCATAGCCTGCAGTGTCCTTATTACCAACATTGCATAATGCCGAAAAATGTGTATGCTGATCCACTCCACCGGGCATAACATATTTTCCTGTAGCATCAATAATCTGATCCGCTTTTTCTTCTAAGCTAAAACCTATAGCCGCGATTTTTTCATCTTCTATAAGAACATCTGCCTTATATTCATCAACATCAGTTAAAACCGTTCCGTTTTTAATTAAAACTCTCATAGGTATAAACCCTCCTTTATTCTTGTAAAACCGACTACATCTTTCTTTTCCGGATACTTGTAAGTATTCACCTTGCTGGTCTTAATGCCAAGCTTTACATATGCCTCAGCAAGTTTTACAGCCGGAGAAACACCATCTATCACAGGAACTCCAAGTTCTTTATTCAGCGATTCAACAAAGTCAACAAAACCGGCACATCCAAGAAGAATGCATTCCGCACCATCTTCATTAATTGCCTTCATTCCCTGCTCAGTCAAAGCTGCAAGCCCCTTTTCAGGGTTCTTACCAAACTCTAGAACATCCAATCCGGTACTGCGTATAGAACGACAAAACTCCTTACACCCATATGCCTCAACCAGGTCATCTGTAACCTTTACTGATCTATCTAGTACAGAGAGTATGCTGAAATAAGGTGCAATTACCTTTGCAACCGACATTGCAGATTCAGCGATTCCTAAAACTGGTTTGTCTGTGGCTTCTCTTGCTGCCTGCAGCCCCGGGTCCCCAAAGCATGCAATTATATATGCATCACAATTTTCTTTATCTCCTTTAATAACTTCATCGACAACACCTAATGCTGCCATATACTCGTCTACATACCCCTCGATACTTGCAGGGCCTATTTCCGGACTCACTACCAGTAATTCCGTATCCGAATCGCATACACTCTCTGCCACTTTTCGGATACTATCTGTCATTTCTAATGTAGTATTGGGATTTATAATCTTAATTTTCATCAAAGTCTCCTCCGTCGATTCGTTTAATTGCTTCAATCAAAACCTTAGTGCCTTTTTCTATGTCTTCTTTTTTTGAAAACTCATCCTTGTGATGACTTATGCCTCTAACAGATGGAATAAACAGAAGTGCACTCGGCATTATCATGCTTGCGTTAATTAAATCATGCCCTGCTCCGCTATAAACTTTTGCATAACTGTAGCCAAGGTCTTCTGTACACTCTTTTAGTAAGGAAATAAGCTCTGGTGAACATACTGTGTTTTCCTGCTCAATAATCTTAGTCATCTCTATACTGTCACCCTCATATTTTTTCTGAAGCTCCTCAATCACTTCATACATATCCTTCATATCCTTATCTCTCAACTCTATAACAAATTCCGCTCTTCCCGGTATCACATTCACTGCTCCCGGTTCAAGGTTCATAACACCGATGGTACAAACCATTGTATTATTCTTTTTTCGTACCATATTGTAAGCATCTGTAATAAAATTGCATGCTCTCTCAAGCGCATCATGTCTCAAGTACATCGGCGTGCTCCCTGCGTGGTTTGCAACTCCGTTTACGACTACATGATATCTGATTATTCCAAAAATTCCGGGTACAATTCCAATATCTGCATTTATTTTTTCAAGAATCCCACCCTGTTCAATGTGATATTCAAGGTATGCTAGATAGTCTTCCGCGTTTCTTTTAGCACTTTCAAAATCAGAAATGGTAATATTGTATTGTGCCATCTTTTCTATCATGCTGTCTTCAAGCTTAGCCCCAGCAAAGGCTTTACTTCCGAAAGTGCCACCTACAACATTTCCCTCTTCTTCATTAAAAGCTATAATCTCTATAGTATATCGGTTTTGATAGTTCATCTCTTTTAATACTCTCACCGCTTCGATCCCGGCGAGAACGCCTAATGTTCCATCGTACATTCCTCCATTTGGCACTGTATCGATATGGGAGCCGATTGCTATCTTCTTCGGTTCACTACCTGCTAAAACACCGGTAAGATTTCCGACAGCATCAATATGGGTTGACAAACCTGCTTCTTCCATAAGGGATTTAACATACTCTCTGCCTTCATAGAAAGCATCCGAATAAGCCATCCGGCTGGTGCCCCTACCTTCTTTATATCCAATATGTCCTAGTTTTTTTATACTTTCTAATAGTCTATATATATCCATGTGTTTTCGAAATTTCCTTTCTCTTTTTTAATATATAAATCAAATAGTCTGTATTTGTTCCGTATATTTTTTCTGATAATTTTCCTTAATTAGCTATATTTACAAATTTCTTTTATTGAATTATACTATACATATAAAATTACAAATCACGAATATACGAAATATGTTTTCGGATATTTCGAATTTATTTCATATTCAAGGAGTGCCTGAAATGAACACCAAACAACTTCAATCATTTGTTACCGTTGCAAAAGTACATAACATTGCAGAAACCGCGAAAATATTAGTTTACTCTCCTTCCACAATACATGCTCACTTATCTTCTCTCGAGGATGAACTAGAATGCAAACTATACAGAAGACTCTCTTCAGGTATCGTATTAACCGAACTCGGAAACCAATTTCTCCCTTATGCAGCAGAAATCCTAACCAAATACAATGAAGTCATGCAGATGTTTTCATCTTCAGCAAACTCTTTGAAAATAACAGCTAGTGAAACAAGTGACAATGTTGTAATGAAGTATCTTCTAGATATGTTCATAAACAAATTCCCACATATTGATATTGAGTATGTAAAAATGATTACAGCCTCTTCACTTTCAAGCATTGTTTCCGGTAACTCCGATATAGCATTCATATGTGAACAAACTGAACCGGTTAATCCTTCCATTAAGGTAAAACATCTTTGTACAGTTCCGCTGTATCTTGTAGCTGCACCGTCACATCCGGCAGTGAAGCACGGTATAAAAAAAAGTAAAATACTAAACATACTACTTAGCACCGGCAGTTACAAAAGCAATTTGACTCTGTTTAAACTTTGCGATTGCAAATTCGATGATTATTTCAACGATTCCAGGAATATCGGTGAAATGTCCATTATAAAAAAACTCGCAATTGAGGGGAAAGGTATCGCTCTCTTGCCGAAAGAAGTAATGCTTGATGAGCTTGACAGTGGAAACCTAAAAATAATTCAAGAACCTAACTTATCACTTTATAACAACATCTTCATTGTTATTAATTCATACAAAGCACAGAAGGAGAGTGCAAAGGAAATGATAAAAATGGCAGTTGAATTGTTCAAATAAGTAAATAAGGAGAAGATAATCATCTTCTCCTTATAGCCTGTTCTCCTCCATGAAGACAGCATTTGTGCCATGAATTTCAAAGAATTCCTTTGCAGCGCGTTTCCCTATTCCCTCAGGATATTTTTTGATTCTTTCAATAGAATCGGTTTCATCTATCGTCAAGATCTTACGATCCTTCATAATGACTTTTCCATTTACTACAGAAAGAGTTACTTCCTGTCCTCTTGCACTGTATACCAAGTTCGGAATAATGTTACGCATTGGGTATGTATAAACCGGCAACATTGAAGGACTATTCAAATCAATTGCAATAAAATCTGCCTGTTTACCTACTTCCAAAGAACCGACAATATCATCCACGCCTACCGCTTTTGCACCTTCAATCGTAGCCATTCTCAATGCTTTCCAAGCAGGCATTATTTCAGGGTTCTGATACTTCAATTTATTGAATAGGCACACATTTTTCATCTCATGAATAATATTATGACAGTTATTGCCAGGAGACTGATCGGAGCCTAATGCAACATTACCTCCCGCCTCCTGGAATACTAAACTTGGACATACAACTCCATCAATTATCCCAATTGAAGCTGGGTTAACGACCATCGATGCCCCACTTTTTGCAATGATTCGTGTTTCATCATCGTTACAATCAGTCAGATGCACCGCAATCAAATTGTTATCTAATAGGCCCAAATCCTTAAGAAATGCGGTTGATCGCTTACCATATCTTTTTTCAATTTGATATGTTTCTCTTTCACCTTGTTGAACATGCATATGAATCTTTGTTTTTTTCTCCTTAGCAATCTTTTGAATTTTCAAAAGCATTTCAGGGCTTACAAAATCTGCACCTTGAGGTCCGAACAAGATTCGAATTCTTCCATTAGCTTTATTATGCCATTTATCAAATAGATAGAGATTTTTATTTAACGATTTCTCTCCTTCACTATCATCCAATTCGTACAATTCACCCGGGTTATACACTCTAAATTTAGCAGCCCTAATTGTCTGCGTGATGTTACCTCTAACACCGATTCTATCAATAAATTTACATATATTACCCATATTGTAATCATAATCTCCAAGGGTGGTAGTTCCGGCCTTAATTGCTTCGATAATTGCTACTTCACTCCCGGCATCTTTTTCTTCACTAGTAACTGCATTATCAAAAGGTTGAAGGCCATACATCATCCAGTTATTTGTATCTTGCGCAAGGCCTCTCATTACATTACAAGGAGTATGCATATGTCCATCAATGAATCCAGGCAAAATTACATGATGATCAAGGTTCAGCTCTTCATCAGCTTCAAATTCGCGGTAGCTATTAGCTTCATCAACAAAGCCAATTATCTTGCCTTCATTTACTAACATAGCTTTACCTGAAACATACCCTGTGCCATCCCCTTCCATTGTGTAGAAATGAGGTGCTCTTACAATCATGTCTATTTTTTTCATTACAATCTCCAGTCCGTCACCTTTGCCCAGGGACATAACAATAATGAAAACGTTTATCGCCTTCAATTTGTATACTAGTATATATTTTCTATTGAATTACCATCAATTTGTTTATATTATTATTTAACAATACAATACTGACATTTTCAGAAAACCATTGCATTCCAAACCAAAACAATCAAGATTTTGGAGATGAATGGGATGGAATGCAATGATTAAACTAATCTGCATGTAGTTATGGTATACCATCCTCTACAGTAATTTTTCATATAAATACTATGTGCTAATGAGGGCACAAAATATAATCAGTGAATTACTCCAATTATTTTTTAGTTACATCTAATAATTTTGGTTCACCTTCCATAATTGTTGGATGAGGCTTGTATCCTTCTACAGATTCACCTAATACTGACCAGCCATTTTTACTGTATAACGGTACCCAAAGAGCTTCTTCTGTTGCAATTTTCTGAATTTCTTCATAACATTCTGCTCTTCTTGCACCATCCGTTGTGCTTCTTGCCTCAACTAATAATTTATCAACTTCTGGACTACTCCATTTGGAACGATTTGGTGCAGGCATATTTTTACTATACATATATTCCTGTAACATATCTTCTGCAGAATTAATATATGTACCCATAATCAATACATCGAAATCATTATCCCCTGCTCCACCGATTCTATCCCAAAAATCAGCTGTTGATGTGTTAACCACAACATCAATACCTATTTTTTTCATCTGAGACTGGAACAGCTGGGCAGTCTTAGCGTCTTCATCGGAAGAACAATAGGAAATTTCTAATGAAAGCTTTTTACCATCTTTATACCTATATCCATCCTCTTTAAGAATATATCCGTTATCTTCTAGTAATTCCCCCGCTGCCTCAAGATCATGTTTATAATAATCCTTTGCACCAGTCCAATTCCATTCATAACCTTCAGGAAGCCCTGAATACATTGCTTCTGCATGTCCACCCATAACAGTATTTATAATTTCATCTCTGTCGATGGCCATATTGCATGCTTGTCTTACCGCTTTGTCTGGAACTCTTTCTGTCTGGAACATCAGAAAAACAGGATATGGTGGATTATATTCAGCTAAAGTATTATTGCCTTTGCTCAGAAGTCCATCTATTTCATTCGCAAAAACGCAGCCATTACCCAAAATATCTATATTTCCGGCTTCAAATTCCATTTGGCGTGTTCCAGGTTCAGGCAGGAATCTTACCTTTATTCCGCCTAAGTGTGCAGGTCCCTTATTCTCAAAAATAGATGAACCCCAAGTATAATCATCATTTCTAACCATCTTTAAATAATCGCTTGAAACATACTCTTCATACTTAAACGGACCAGTTCCATCTACAGTTTCAACACCGTAAACTAACCCATCTGCTTCGGCCTGCTCAATTGCATCTTTGTTCATAATTGAAGCTACAGGAACAGTCATATTAACTAAAAAGTTATTATCTGGCTGAGTCATGTTAACTACAACTGTCTTTTCATCCGGTGTTTCAATTGTATCAACAAAATCCAGATAATAAGAATAACTTGTACCCGGTTCTGTTCTCCAGCGTTCCCAAGTCCACTTTACATCCTCAGATGTTAGTGACTTTCCACTGTGGAACTTAATTCCATCTTTTAGATGAAAGGTATAAGCTTTTCCATCTTCAGAAACTTCCCAAGTTTCTGCCAACGCATCCTTAATTGTTTTACCATCAAAGTCAGTAGTCACGATGGTATCATACATTTGATTTACATACTGCCAATCACCGTATGAAGATGTCATTTGTGGGTCCATTACACAATCGCTTCCTTCGGAGTATGTACCGATAACTAATTCTGATGAACCTTCTGATTCTGTGTTACCACCACAAGAACATAGTGCAAATACCATTACAGAAATCAATAAGGCAATACCGATTTTTTTGGTTTTCTGTTTTAACATGTTTTTCCCTTCTTTCTTTTTTTATTTAAAATGCAATGAAAAATCGCTTTTAGACTTATTTAACACCATTGTATTTGGGGCAAGTTAGTGGAGAAAGCTCATCAACATTACGATTTAACCGATCATACTGTGCAGTTCTACTCCATGAGCCTTCAGATACTTCTTGGAGTTCTTTAGCTAGAGTTTCCTCATCAACCCCTGAGATAACACCATCTTTTACAACACATCTTCCGTCAATATAAACGCGACTTACGGAATGTCTGGTTGCACTATAGATTATGTTCTTTACAACATCACGAACAGGACTCATCTCAATACTATCTAGCTTAAATACTACGAAGTCTGCTTTAGTTCCTTTTTCCAATTTGCCTAAATCATTACGCCCCAATGCCTTCGCCCCATTTATGGTTGATGCATTAAAGATATCTTTAGCACTTACTGCAAATGTTGTTCTGTCAACAATTTTTCCCATGACTGCAGCCATGCGCATCTCCTGAATGAAATCAGAAGGAAAAGTATCAGTACCAATAGTCATATTAACGCCATACTCTTGATACTTGGCAAATGACTGCAAAGTATTACCACCTCTTGAAATAGCAATTGGACAATGTGCAACATTAGTCTTACTATTACCTAATAGTTTCAAATCGCTATCTCCCGCCATATTTATCAAATTATGTCCCGTAATATATAGACAATGCGCAACAATTACATCTTCCCCTAACATGCCTGTATCTGCCATTAGTTGAACAGGCGTTTTACCAAACATGCGAATGCAGGATTCAAATTCAATGGGAGCTTCAGCTCCATGAATTGTAATCCTCATATTCATTTTATCTGCTCTTTTTCTAACTTCTTTAAGCATTTTTGGAGTGCAAGTCATGGTTTGAGTAGGCGCCCATATTGCTTTAATTCTTCCATCAAAAGTACCATCTATTTCATTAATAAGCTGCTCAGCCTCTTCAATACGAGCAAAACCTTCTTTTTCGTCGAAATTGTATTTTAAAGAATGGCCATCCGGAGAATCCCAAATACTTTTTGCTTCATAACGATCTCCTGCTCTTACAGGTGCACCCACATAAGCACGCATCCCCATTTTACCAGCTAATTCCGCTTCTACTTTCGAATAACCGCCGCCATAAATAAGAGAAGTAGTACAGCCACTTTTCAATATTTCTGCCAAATTCAATTTGGCTTGTAAATATGCACCTCTTTCTCCTAAGGACATTACAAGGGCGTAGTCATATAATGTTCCTTCAAAAAAGTAAGGATTGCCAATATCTTCCCTATAACTCTTCAAACTATATACTTCACAAGGATGAGTATGTAGATTTATAAAACCAGGCGTAATGGCTGATTCTCCTAAGTCTTCATAAGGCGTTCCCTCAGGGAGTTCTGTATAAAATCCAGCTATAGTATTGCCTTCTACTCCTAAATAACTATTTTCCAAGGTTTTATGCTGACCTTCATCCCAAACAATGATATATTTGGCTTTATAATACTTAATTTCATTCATACTCTTTTTCTCCTATTCATACCTTGGAAAACTCATCGGATAGAACTGCTCCATATTCCTTCCATCTTTTGTTTTCAACTTTTTCCAAGCGACTTCACAAATATCCTGTAACTCTTCACAAAGACTACGCTCATCAATTCCACATGCTTTGCCACCGTTCACAATGCATTTTCCTTCTACATAAACTCTAGAAATAGAATGTCTTGTACCACTATAGACTAAGCTTTTGATTACATCTCGAGATGGAGTCATTTCTATAGTGCTTAAATCAATAACTGAAAAATCCGCCATAGAATTTTTACAAAGTTTTCCTAAATCTTTTCTTCCGAGTGCTTTGGCACCATTGACGGTTGCAGCGTTGAAGACATCCCGAGCTTTGGTCCTGTAAGTCGTATGTTCTTGTGATTTTGCCATAAACACTGCTAATCTCATTTCTTGTATCATATCAGAAGGGAAAGTATCAGTTCCCATCCCAACATTAACTCCTGCATCAGCATACTTCGCAAAAGACTCTAAATGAGTACCAAGTCTAATGAATGGTGTTGGACTATGTGCAATGTTACTTTTGGTTTTTCCCAGTAATTTTAAGTCGTTGTTATTCTTGATGAACACTTGGCTATGGTTTGAAATAAAAACACAGTGAGCTAAAATGACATCTTCGCCTAGCAACCCGGTGTCTCTCAATAGCTCTACAGGTGTCTTCCCATATAATCGAGCGCAACTTTCAAATTCCGCTAAATCTTCTGCAACATGTATAGTAATTCCTACACCAAGCTCATCTGCAACTTTTCGAGTTTTCTTTAACATTGCCGGAGTGCATGTCATAGATTGTGTAGGTCCCATCATGACATGTACTCTTCCATCAAAGGAGCCATCATAATCTTTAACCAGATTTCTCGCTTCTTTTATTCTTTCAAAACCGCTTATCTCATCAAAATCATATGTCACCGAATGACCATCTTGTGAATGCCAAATACTATCTTCTTCCATACGATCTCCTGCTCTTATGCCAGCACCAACATATGCACGCAGCCCCATGTTTCCTGCTGTTTCTGCTTCAAGTCGAGAATATGGCCCACCATATATTAATGAAGTAGTGCATCCACTTTTTACCAGCTCAATAAGATTTAAAATCGTTTGGATTTCAGCCCCTCGTTGACCTAATGCAGGAAATGGATAATCCATTAGTGTTGATTCATAGAAAAAAGGATTTCCACAGTCTTCAATATAACTTTTAATACTAAATACTTCTGACGGATGGGTGTGAAGATTAATAAAACCAGGAATTATTGCCGCATTACCTAAGTCTTCAAAGGGCGTACCTTCCGGTAATTTATTCATGAAACCGGCAATTCGCTTTCCCTCTACTGCCAAATACCCATTTTCTAAAATGTGATGACTGCCATCTTTCCATACGACAATGTATTTTGCTTTAAAATAATTAGTCATGTTATTTCCCTTTCACTTCCTACAGTTATAATTTAATGCTGCGGTTTATCTTTGGACAGGATAATGGCGATAAAACATCAATTGTTCTATTCCTTCGATCCTTATTTTGCACTCCTTTCCAGCCTTTCTCTGCATATTCTTGCAATTCTCCAGCAAGCTCGGCTTCATCGATTCCATCCACTTTACCATCTTTAACTATACAATTTCCGTCTACATACACTCTAACAATAGAATGTCTAGTCGCACTATAAACCAGATTCTTAACAACATCTCTCACAGGAGACATTTCAATGCTATCCAATTTGATAACAGAAAAATCTGCTTTGCAACCGGGAGCTATCTTCCCTAGATCTTTTCTTCCTAATGCATTTGCTCCATTTACAGTTGATGCATAAAAAATATCTCTTGCACTAGTAGCAAAAGTACTTCTACCAGTTACTTTTCCCATTATTGCAGCCATACGCATCTCTTGTATATAATCAGATGGGAAGGTATCAGTTCCTATTCCCATGTTAATGCCAGCAATCGTATACATTTCGAAGCTTTCCAATGTATCACCTTCTCTAGCTAAAACAATAGGACAATGTGCGACTGTAACACCGGCATTACCCAATAACTGAAGATCTCTGCCCCGCATGTAGATTTGTGAATGTCCTGTGATACAACAACAATGAGCAATAACCAAATCCTGCCCCAGAATTCCAGTTTCATACATAACCTCTACAGGCGTTTTTCCTCGCTGACGAATAGAAGTTTCAAATTCAATAAAATCTTCACTTCCATGAATGGTAATACCGATACTATTTTTATCTGCAGCTTTTCGTACTTGTTTAAGCATTTCTTCCGTACAGGTCATAGTTTGAGTTGGAGCAAGCAAACCTTTTATTCTGCCATGTTTTATGCCTTCGAGATTCTTAGCAAAGCTGACAGCTTCCCTCAATCTATCCATGCCGCTCTTCTCATCAAATGAAAATGAGAGACTATGTCCATCCGGAGAATCCCAAATACTTATTTCTTCTTTTGCATCCCCTGCACGAATACCCCATCCAACATAAGCTCTTGCACCCATTTCATCAGCGATTTGAGCTTCTAATTCAGACTCAGCGCCTCCAAAAATTAACGAAGTAGTACATCCACTTTTTAATATTTCTGCCATATTTAATTTTGCTTCTATTTTTGCAGCTTTTTCTCCAAAAGACACAAGGCCAGCATAATCATACAAGGTTGAGTCATAAAAGTTTGGATTTCCACAATCCTCTTTATAGCTTCTTCCTCCATATACATCTGATGGATGGCAGTGTAAGTTAATAAATCCAGGAACAATGGCAGAATTACCCAAGTCTTCATATGGTATACCTTCTAGAAGTTTAGTATGAAAATCTACAATTTGGTTCCCTTTCACTTCCATATAACCATTCTCTAATTGACAATGTTTTTGTCCATCCCATACAATGATATATTTTGCCTTTAGATAATAATGTTCATTATTCAATAAAATTGCCTCCCTTGTTACATTATGCAAAATGACATGCAACCAAATGCCCTTCTTCAATTTCCTTTAGTTCTGGAGCAATTTTATGGCAAATTTCCTGAGCTTTACCACATCTGGTGCAAAATCTGCAACCTAAAGGTGGGTTCACTGGGCTTGGCGTATCCCCTTCTAATAAAATTCGTTCCTTTTTAACCGTGGGATCAGGAACAGGGATAGCAGATAATAATGCTTGTGTATAAGGATGTGATGGATTATTATATAAATCATCACATTTCGCAATTTCCATTACCCTTCCCAAATACATAACAACAATTCGATCACATATATATTCCACGACTGATAAATCGTGAGAAATAAATAGCATTGTCAATCCAAAATCTCGTTTAAGGTCTATAAGCAAATTCAAAATTTGAGATCTAACTGAAACATCCAACGCAGAAACTGGTTCATCGCAAATCATGAATTTGGGGTTTGCAGCTAAAACTCTTGCAATACCTATACGTTGCCTCTGCCCTCCTGAAAATTCATGAGGATAACGATTTGCAAACCCTTTTTCAAGTCCAACAATTTCCAACAATTCTTCAACTCTCTGCCTTCTTTCTTTACGGGTACCTATTCTTTGAATTTCCATAGGCTCGGCTATAGTATCCGCAATTTTCATACGTGGACTTAGAGAAGAGTAGGGATCTTGGAAAACAATTTGTAAATCGCTACGCATTCTGCGAAGCTGCTTTTTTTTCATGCCTATCAACTCTTGCCCTTCAAAAATTATACTTCCAGAAGTTGGCTCTATTAAACCTAGAATAGAACGACTAATGGTGGTTTTCCCGCATCCACTTTCACCGACCAAACCTAATACCTCTCCTTTATAAATGTCGAAAGAGACCCCATCTACAGCTTTTACAAAAGAGGTTGGTTTTCCAATAAGCTTATCATCAGCAGGGAACCATTTGGTTATTTCTCTTACTGATAACAGTACTTCTTTTTCCATCATTCTTCACCTTCCCCATTCTTCTTACTATGCAGCCAACATCGAACCTTTCTACCATTACTAAGTTCTTCAAGTTCCGGCTCGACCTTACTACATCTTTCCATAGCATATTCGCATCTTGGGCAAAACCTGCATCCCTGCTTAATTTTATTTGCACCACTTTTAAATGGAATCATATAAAGTTTCTCGTGATCCCCAATTTTAGGAATAGACTTCATTAATCCTTCAGTATAAGGATGTAATGGCTTTTCAAACAGTGTATCAACAGGAGCTTCTTCTACTACTCTTCCTGCGTACATAACAACAACATACTTCGCAACTTCTGCAATTACACCTAAATCATGGGTAATCATCATAATAGACATGTCTCGTTCAACCTGTAATCTGCGTATTAAGTCGAGAATTTGAGCTTGAATAGTTACATCTAATGCAGTTGTTGGCTCATCTGCTATCAAAAGCTGTGGATTACATGATAATGCCATAGCAATCATTGCACGCTGCAGCATTCCTCCAGACATTTGATGTGGATACTCTTTAACTCTCTTTTCAGGGAATGATATGCCTACCTCATGAAGCAGTTCAATTGCCATCTGTTCCGCTTCCTTCTTACTCTTTTTCTGATGAAGTATAATCGCCTCTTCTATTTGTGAACCAATAGTATACAAAGGGTTAAAAGAAGTCATAGGCTCCTGAAAAATCACGGAAATTTGATTTCCTCTGATTTTCATCATTTCCTCTTCGGTCTTATCTAAAAGATTCTCCCCTTTGAAATCTATCTCTCCACCCGTAATTTTTCCTGGTGGATATGGAATTAACTGCATAATAGACATTGCAGATACACTTTTCCCGCTTCCCGACTCGCCGACAATGCCAAGTACTTCACCCTTCTTTATTTTAAAAGTTACATCTTGTACTGCATGATTCTCATCTTTCCCATTGTAAAATGTAACAGAAAGATGGTTTACTTCAATTAAGTTTTCTTTTTTATTCATTTCTGACCTGTCCTCCTTTGCCATTTCCTACATACGAGGATCCAAAACATCACGAAGGCCATCGCCTAGTAGGTTAAAACCAGTTACCGTAATGAAAATGAAAATTACAGGAAAACCTGAAATATGTGGAGAAGAACTAATATAATCCTTCCCAGCGCTAATCAATGCTCCCCATTCCGGTGTAGGAGGTGTTGCTCCTATTCCTAAAAAACTTAAAGTAGAAATTGACATTATAATCCATGCCATTTCAAGCATTGAATATACAACAATAGTCGGTATACAATTTGGTAAAATGTGCTTAACCAGTATTCTTAAATCAGATCCACCTGCAGAAATAGAAGCTTCTATATATGGCATCTCTTTCAGCGATAATACTAAACCGCGTATTAATCTGGCATATGCGGGCATTGACCCCAAACCTACAGCAATAGTAACATTGCCTAATCCCTGTCCTAGAGTCGCAACAATAGCAATAGCAAGAAGCATTCCTGGAAAGGCCATTAAGATATCCATGAATCGCATAAGAGGATTATCCAGATGTTTATAAAATCCGGATATAAGTCCAATAGGCACTCCTATAATAACCGCAACAGCCAGAGACAAAAAACTGTATGGAATAGTAACCCTAGCACCATAAACCATTCGGCTAAAAAGACATCTTCCCAATTCATCAGTCCCAAATGGATAGCCTTTCATAGGACCTTTCAAAGCTAATGTTCCGTCCGTTAAATATGGATCGTTAGGTGCTAATACGGGCGCAAATATTGCAACCAGTATCATAATAAGCAGAACAACTGCCCCAATAACTACACTTTTATTATGAAAACATTTTCTTAACATCATAATCGTCGAATTACTTTCTGATATCTGCACTTTTTTCACCACCTTAGTACTTAATTCGAGGGTCAACAGCACTATAAGTCAAATCCACAATTAGATTTACTAAAAGAAACATAATTGCAAATAATAGAATACTAGCCTGGATAACCGGATAATCATTTCCGATAATCGCTGTAATTGAATATCTTCCAAGACCAGGCCATGCAAATATGCTCTCAATTACAACAGATCCACTCAACATATATCCTGTTTGAGTACCAATGACTGTAATTAGTGGAAGAGAAGCGTTTTTTAACGCATGTTTTATTACTATAGTTTTATATCGCAAACCTTTTGCTTTGGCTGTTCTAATGTAATCTTGACGCATTACTTCTAACATCTCTGAACGAGTTAATCTAGAAATAGAAGCCATCTGTGGAAGACCCAACATAAAAGCAGGCAAGAAAGCATGCAATACACCATCTACACTAAAGAATGAGCTTCCCATACCGGAAAATGGAAAAATACCAAGTTGTAAACAAAATATTTTCATTAACATTAAACCAAGCCAAAATTGAGGAATGGATACTCCTGCCAAAGTCAAAGCCATACAAGTTTTATCAATCCATGTATTCTGCTTAAGTGCTGCAATAATGCCTAATGGGATTGCTGCGAGAATAGACCAAATTCTTGCAAATACAATTAAATAAACTGTATTGATTAATGCTGTCACAATATCTTTACTAATTTCTGTTTTTCTTAAAAAAGATCTTCCGAAATCACCATGGAGCACATTTGTAAAATAATCAATAAATTGCTCCAACATTGGTTTATTTAGTCCCAATTGCTCCCGTATAGCTTCAATATCCTCCGCTCGAGCAGAACTGCCAGCCAATTTAACAGCGGGATCACCCGGTGTTAATTGTACAATTAGAAATGTAATAATTATTACGCCTAGAATGATAATTGGAAATTGAATTAAACGTTTTATTAAGTATTTTTTCATCCTATCTCCTTCCTTCGGTCAAGTCAAATTTGTGTCTTGATTTCTCGGGCTTCATCAAGATTTTTTGATAAAATCACTAGTATTTCTTCTTGCTTTAATGTAAAATTCATTTGAGCCATAGCTTTAATCTCTTTTCAGTTATGTTTTTGTGGTAATTAACATTATACTTGAAAGTTTAGAGCTATGGACTCTTTTTTGTTTTCCATTTTACACCATTACACGGACCTAACCTCTTCTTTCAAAATTTGCATTATAGTACGATATAAAGTAGCTTAATTACTTGTGTAGCAACAACTATGCCATCTTTGAAAAGACTGCAAATTCAAGAGGTTTTAGCATCCAAGGAATCGGGATAATAAAGATATCTTTACTAAAGCTGTAAAAAGAATTTTACTTTTTACAGCTTAGAACCACATCCATCAATTTATATACTTTGTAGATAGGAAACGATTTTGCAGAGCCATATACTATTGTAAAGACACTCAAAATGGAACATCATAGGGATGTTCAAATAAAAAACACTTCAATTGGCCATTGTGGCTATTGAAGTGTTTTTTGTATAAAGAAAACCTCATACTTCCTTTATTGTTTTTACACTATTGCATCCTTCTTGTCTGCAATCTTTGACATCACAATCAATACCCCCCAGTAGAAGCATGGCAGAAATAATTACGCTTATTACATGCTGTCCTGTCAGGCCTCCAACTAAGAATCCAATTGCAGCAAAGCTACCGACCGTTAAACTATAAGGAAGTTGGGTTTTACATAAATTACATGGTTACATGAGGCACTGGTTGATGAAAGAACTGTTGGTTGTTAGAGTTCGGTTAAATCAACCATGGTTGATTTATCTGGATGCTAACAGGGTAAAGAAAAAATTATTCTTTACCCCTTTTCAGTCCGAATTTAAGTATTTTATAGTTCAATGCCTGCTTTGTTATCTTTAGTTTTTCAGCAGCTCTTGTAAGATTACTTGTTGAGTCAATGGCCTGAATTATTAGTCTCTTTTCATATTCTTCAAGACGCTCGGGAAGACTCATATCCTCACTATAGCTAATAAGTCTTTCATTCTGATTACTATAGTTATTTATCATATATGGCGGAAGATTCTCTTTTCTGATTTCAGATGAGCCGATTACATTAAAAGCACCTTCAATTACATTTTTCAGTTCCCTGACATTTCCCGGCCACAGATAATTCAAAAACATTTCCATTACATCCTGAGTAACTCCTGAAACATTTTTATTCATTCTGTTATTATTCTGTTCGATAAAAAAATTAACAAGCAGAGGTATGTCTACAATTCTTTCTCTAAGTGGTGGAATATCCAAAAGTACTGTACTCAATCTATAAAACAAATCTTCACGCAAGATGTTGTCTTTAACACACTGCAAAGGATTCTTATTAGTCGCACTGATGATTTTCAAATCCAGACTTATAGTCTTATCTGAACCTATCCTTCTCACTCTTTTTTCTTCAATGACCTTTAGTATTTTAGCCTGCATACCCAGATCCATAGAATTAATTTCATCGAGAAAAAGAGTTCCTCCATTGGCCATTTCAAACAATCCCGCCTTATCCTCTGCACCCGTAAAGCTGCCCTTTGTTGTTCCAAAAAGTATTCCCTCAAGTAATGTCTTTGGAATTGCAGCGCAATTTTGGGATATAAAGGGTTTTGATGCTCTTGCCCCGGAAGTATGTACGCTCTGTGCAAACATTTCTTTACCAGTTCCTGTTTCGCCGCATATCATTATGGCTGAATCAGTATTAGCAACCATAGAAATAATACTTTTCAAATCATTCACTTTCTTTGATGTAGATATAATATCATTCACATGATACAAAGAGTCTGAGTGATTAGAGACTTTAGGCATTTCAATAAACTTCCGCTGCACATCTGTATCAATTCCTCTTGATAAATCAATTGCACCAACTATTTCCCCATTCTCCAGAATCGGGAGAGTGCTGCAAAGGTTCGTCATATAGTCACCATGAGGAGTTGTCAGATGCTCAATCCTGTCATAAATCGGCTGACCAGTCTTCAGCACCTGCATAATGGTGCTCTCTTCTTCTTTTAATTCTGGATGTATTTCCAAAATACTTTTTCCGATTATCTGATTTAATCTCAGATTATATATGTCTGTTCGGAAATTCACATAGTAATTTATAATTCCGTTTTTATCTGTTACGATTATGCCGTCAAAATAATTGTAAATGTTTAAAATATTTTCAACATTCCTAATCATGCTTTAGCCTCCACCGTATGAACTTATTTTTTCTCCATTTTTCTGCGTTCCCTTAGTTTCAGTACAATCATAAGCATTCCAAAACAAAAGATAGTATAAAAGCAAAGGCAACCTGCAAACCTCTTGGAAGCAGAAATCCGATTATATTAATAGGCATCTGAAAAAAGGAACTGTTTTAAAGAAAGTAAAATCCTAAGTTTCATTACCACAAGTACCCCTGAAGACAACACATTGCTTTTTTCAACAATACCATATAGAAAATATTTTTAACAAATATTTTCTTTAGTTTCATATTATATCATATTATTTAGAAATCAAAACAGCAAAATATTAAGATACAAATCTTTTTGAACTAAAATAAAAACCCAAAAAGGTCTCCTCGGTTTTTGTAGTAACTGATATTTTGCATACCAAAAGTTATCGTATTAAAATATAAAAGTCAATCGGTATCGCTATGTCCTTCTTGGAAATGATCAGATCACTTTCAAAAGGAATTATGCCAAAATAACTGAGCTTGCAAGCTTTTGCTTGTTGCATCGATATGGGCTATTTTTTCTTTTTTTGCAAGTTTTTATCTATTTCTTTCCTTTCAGCACTGCGCAGACGATTCTGTCCCTTCCTGCAAAGTCCTGCAAGGCTGTTGTCTTTTCAAAATGACCGTTCTGTTCCAAAAGACCGCACACATCTTCCCGCTGGTCGTGGCCGATTTCAAACATGAGGACGCCCTCTTTTTTCAAACAATCTGCCGCATCGGAAACAATCGCCCGATAAAAATCCAGTCCGTCCGCGCCGCCGTCCAGAGCCTCCATAGGCTCATGGTCCCGAACTTCCCGCTGCAGTGTCGGAATCACATCTGATTCTATATACGGCGGATTGGAAATAATCATATCAAATTTTTTATTCCTGAATCTGCCCCGGAAAGGCTCTAAGAGATTCCCCTGTTGAAAATCCACCTTCCCTGCCGACAGTTTTTCTCTGTTTTCCCGGGCAACAGCAAGAGCCTCCCCGCTGATATCCGCGCAGGTCACCTTTACATTTCTGCACAGCTTTGCCAGAGAAAGACCGATAGCGCCGCTGCCGCAGCACAGATCCAGTATATCCCAGTCCTTTTTAGCCTTTGCCAGCACAGGCTCTCCCCGCAGGGTGTTTTTCTCTATAATTTCTATGGCATCTTCCACCAGAGTTTCCGTATCCTGACGGGGAATCAGCACTTTATCGCTGACCTTAAACTCCAGTCCCATAAATTCCTGCACACCTGTAATATACTGCAGGGGAATACCTTCTGCACGACGATCAAGCAATGCAAAATATTCATCGCAAAGACGGTCGGGAAGAATTCTCTGGTATTCCAAAATCAGCTGTGCGCTTGTAATATTCATCAGATAGCAGTAAAGCAGTTTGCAGTCGATCGCTGCGTCTGCAACCTGCGCTTCTTCCAGATGTCTTTTTCCGATATTCAAAATTTCTTTTACAGAAAGACTCATAAACTACTTGTATGATGTATTTAGTCCAAATACATCAATACTCTCCTTTCTTCTCAACT
>CALBGO010000103.1 GCA_937894585.1 uncultured Eubacterium sp. | reverse complement strand
CATTACTATTTGTGCCGCCGACTGAAAGGCGGCGGAATGGAGATTAATATGGAAAATGTAGTCATTGTCGGCGCGGGAAAACTGGGATTCCGCGTTGCAGAAGCCCTCATCGGCGGCGATTATGAAGTTACCATTATCGATAAGAACGAGCATGTTCTGAACAAGCTTTCACAACAGCTCGATGTTATGGCAATCAATGCAGATGCGAGAAACATCAATGTGCTGAAAAGCATCGACATTCAAAACTTCAGATACCTTCTGGCAGCAACGGATAACGACGAAACCAATATCGTCATTGCCTCTTTTGCAAAAAAGCTGGGCTGCCGCAGAGTTATCGCAAGGGTCAGAGAGCCGGAACATATGAACCAGTTCGGTTTTATCAAAGAAACTATGGGTATCGATTCCATTGTAAACCCGGACCTTGCAATAACCGTGGAAATATACAAATATCTGGTGGAAAAATACACCCTCAGCAACGGAGTCTTCACAACAGGAAAAATCTCTCTCATTGAGTTTTATGCCAGAAGATATCCGAAGCTGGTCGGACTTTCCATTCCGCAGGTTCGGGAAATTCTGCCCAATATGCTGATTGCCGCAATTTCAAGAAACGGCAAAATCATTATTCCTCACGGAGATGATGAGATCAGAGAGCGGGATATCCTCTATGCTGTGGGAGAAAAAGAGCAGATTCTTTCTCTGACAAAAAAAGTACACGAAAAAGGCAAGTATACCAATCTGCAGAAAGTGATGATTATAGGCGGCGGAAAAACCGGATTCTATCTGGCCGAAAAACTTTCCGAATTCGGCGCTATGGTAAAACTGGTCGAAAAGAATATGGAACGCTGCCGCTACCTGTCCACTCACCTTTCCAATGTTATGATTCTTCACAGCGACGGTACGGATCTGCCGCTTTTGGAAGAAGAAAATATGAACGAAATGGACGCCTTTGTCACAGCCACAGGCTATGACGAAGAAAATCTGCTGCTGGCGCTGACTGCAAAACAGCACGGCATCGAAGATGTTATTTCCAAAGTCAGCCATGAAAGCTACAAGGATTTAATCGAGCGGATGGGCGTGGATATGGTTCTGAATCCTCTCGATATTACAGCCAGCAATATTCTCCGCTTCATTCAGGGAGACAAAAAGATTATTTCTTCTCTGCTTTTGCAGGGACAGGCCGAAATTATGGAAATCGTCGCCCACTCCCATATGAAAATCATCAATGTGCCGCTGAAAAAGCTGAACCTGCGGGACGGCGTTCTGATTGCCGCAATTCACAGAGGACAGGAAGTCATCATTCCCGACGGCGACACGGTAATCAAGTGGAACGACCGGGTAGTAATCCTGAGTCTGCTTTCTGAAATCGACGACCTGGAAAAACTGCTGAAAAACAAGAATTAGGAGAAGAATATGACTGTAATTTTTAACAATGTCATACGCATGATGGGAATCCTACTGTTAGTTTTGGGATGCAGCCTGATTCCCGCGCTTTTGGTAGCCTTCATTTATCGCGAACCCGTTTCGGCGAAAAGCTTCCTTGCAGCCATCATTCCCTGCTTTCTGCTCGGATATATTTTAATGAAAAAATTCCGTCCCTCTCAGATGCGTCTGAAAGCCCGGGACGGTTTTCTGATTGTATCGCTTTGCTGGCTTCTTGCATCGTTAATCGGTGCGGTGCCGCTCTTTATTTCCGGTGCAATTCCAAGCTATGTCGATGCCTTTTTTGAAGTCTGCTCGGGATTTTCCACCACAGGCTCGTCTATCCTAACCGATATTGAGTCTCTGCCCAAATCAATGCTTTTCTGGAGATCTTTCACACACTGGCTGGGCGGTATGGGAATCATCGTTTTTGCCATGGCGCTTCTGCCGTCCATCGGCGCCAACGGTCAGCTGATTGCAAGCGCCGAAACCCCGGGACCGACTTTGAACAAAGTTTCCCCGAGATTTTCCGATACGGCAAAAAATCTATATCTGGTTTACATCCTCTTCACAGCTGTCGAAGCCGTTTTGCTGCTTCTTGGCGGTATGAACCTTTACGATGCTCTTACGCACACCTTCTCAACAGTGGGAACAGGCGGATTTTCAAGCTATAACAACAGCATCGCACATTTTGAAAATCCGTATATTCACTGGGTCATTTTCATATTTATGACCTTGTGCGGCATTAACTTCAATCTCTATTTCGTACTGGCAAGACGGGGCTTCAAAAAGATGATGCAGGATTCGGAGCTGCGTTTTTACCTGATGATTATCGCAGTTATCACTTCGCTTCTGGTCCTCAACCTGATGATGACAGGCACTTACGAAAGCCTGTCGGACTGTATCCGGGACTCCGCATTTCAAGTAAGCTCCATTATGACTACTACAGGATTTGCAACGGCGGATTATGATATCTGGCCTACATTCAGCAAAATGCTCATTTTCATTCTGCTGCTTATGGGAGCCTGCTCCTCCTCTACGGGAGGCGGCATAAAGCTCATCAGAATTCTGGTTGCTCTGAAACTGGTGCGCCGGGGAATTTCTCTGAAGCTTCACCCAAGCAGAGTTGTTACCGTCACCTTAAACAAGCGTGAGATGCCTCAGGAAGTCGCAACAAATATCGCCAATTTTATCTTTTTCTATATCTTTATGGTATTTGCAGGCTCCATCATCATCTCACTGAACGGATTTGATCTGATGACTACCGTATCCTCCGTCCTGACCTGTATGGGAAATGTGGGACCCGGCTTTAATCTTGTCGGTCCTACGATGAACTTCTCTGTCTTCAGTGATTTTTCAAAGCTGATTCTGTCCCTTCTGATGATTGCGGGAAGACTTGAGCTGTTCACCTTCTTTATGCTGTTTTCTCCTCACTACTGGAACTCTAACAGAGCATAAAACAGTCAGAAACAGCACGGCAAAAACGCTTCGGGACATAAGACTTTATAAAAAGGAATTTATCATGACTTATAACTTTCGAGTGATTTTAAGAATTATTTCCGTAATTCTGTTTTTTGAGGGAACCGCAATGCTGATTCCCGTATGCTACGGTGTATATCAAAACGAAAATTCCGCCGCTTCAGCCCTGTTTTTTACAGCAGTCTGCTGTATCGGCTTCGGCGCCTTTGTATACCGGCACCTGAAATACTATACCCTGCACATCAAAGCAAGAGAAAGCTTCTTCGTCGCTTTTATCTGCTGGTTTTTGGTATGCGCTGCAGGAGCAGTCCCTTACCTTATGGCAGGAGAGGGCTACTCCGCAGCCGATTCAATCTTCGAGTCGGTTTCCGGATGGACCACTACAGGCGCCTGGGCTGTGCCTACCACACAGATGCCCCGCTGTCTGGTCCTGTGGAAAGCCATTACCAACTGGCTGGGAGGTATGGGACTTCTTCTCCTGACCGTGACTTTCTTTCCTATTTTAGGCGCGCAGGGACAGAAAATGGCTTCCGCCGAGGTTCCCGGCATCGAAATGGAAAAAATGTCCGCCAGAATCAGCGATACCGGAAAAATCACCTACCGCATCTATATCGCTATGAGCGTTCTGGAACTTCTTCTGCTTCTGCCGAGTATGTCTCCCTTTGATGCAGCAGTAAATACCATGTCCACCATCAGTACCGCAGGAATTCTCAATGTCCATGAGGGCATTCCGATTCTTGCTTCCACACCCTATGTCAAAACAATTTTCACAATCTTTTCCATTGCGGGCTCTGTCAATTTTGTTATGTACTTCTTCCTGTATAACAGAAAATGGAAAAAAGCTCTGCATCTGGTGGAGGTGAAAACTTATCTCGGACTGGTTGCCGGAGGTTCTCTTCTCATCGGTATCATACTCTATTTCAGCGGAAATCACGAAACTCTTGCAGGCGCTCTCGGAGATTCTTTTGCACAGGCTGCTGCCTTTGCATCCACTTCCGGATACGAAGTAGACGATATCAATGTATGGCCGACCACCTGCAAAATGATACTGCTGGTTCTGCTTTTCATCGGCGGCTGTGCAAATTCCACCAGCGGTTCCGTAAAAGTAATCCGCTTTATCATTTATTTTAAAATCATCCTCCGCGGAATTTACAAACGGATTCATCCGAAAGCAATCAAACCGATTATGCTGAAAGGAAAACCGGTCAGCGCAGCTACCGCTTCTTCCGTTACAGTATTTATGCTGCTGTTCTTTGCGGTATTTATATTTTCTTCACTGATTCTTGCCTTGGAGAATTACGATCTGGAAACTACTTTTTCCGCTGTACTGGGATCTCTGACGAATAACGGAACCGCCTTCGGACTGATTACCGGCGGCAACTACAGCATTTTCTCTTCTTTCGGAAAGCTGTACTGCGCTGCACTAATGATAGCGGGCAGACTGGAGATTTACCCGATTATCATCCTCTTCTCCCGCTCCTTCTGGAATTCGGACCGGGCAAGATCCTGACGAATATATTCCGGCTTCACGCATTTTTTACCCTCTCACAGGCAATACTGTCTTTGGGAGGGTATTTTTATGATTGTAAAAGAACTGATGTCCAGCCGCATATGTTTTGCAAAACCCGACGCTACGGCTTCTGATGCGGCTTCTCTGATGAAAAAATACGATATCGGACTGGTTCCGGTCTGCGATAACAAAGGCTGTCTTCTTGGACTTGTTACCGATCGGGATCTGGTGCTCCGCTCTCTGACAGATGAAAAAAGAGAGATCAGCAAGATCCCCCTCTCCGAAATTATGACCTCTGAAATTGCATATGCAACTCCGGATATGAATATCCATGACGCTGCCTTAATCTTCGCAGAAAAAAAACTGCGTCGTCTTCCTGTACTTGAGAATTCCCGGCTGGTTGGAATTCTCTCTCTTTCCGACCTTTCTCAAAAGAAAATCTTTCTTGCGGAGGTCGGCGATATTATGGGAAGCATTGCAAAAGCCGCCCGATAACCCCTGCAAATTCCCGGCGGAAATCTCCTTCTGTCTGCGTTTTACAAAAAGACATTTTTCATCACTTTATTTTTCAAATACCGACTGAACGCATCGAATGTGTTTTGAGATACTTGATTCGGAGATGTCATAATAACCAAATGGTGTCCTTCGTTTTCTTTATGGTACGGAGGGTGAATGTGAGCAAATAAATTTTCTGTAAATCCGCACCTTTCATAAAATCCCTTTCTGCGCCCGGAAATATCATCTTCCGGCGGATCAATCTCGAGAATCAGTGTTTTGCCCTGCTTTTGCAGAAGAGATAAGGTTTTCTGCCCATACTGTTTGTTTCGCATCTCGGGAAGAATGCAGAAATGCTCAATATAAATAAACTGTTCCTGCTCCCAATATAAAATCAGACCGACAAAAATATCTCCGTCATATATCAAACTGAAGTGGTAATCACTGTCATTCAAAATCTCATCCTGTGAGGCTTTTTCTCTCTGTTCGTGATACGGAAAACTGATTTGATACAGTTTTAATGCCTCATCATACATAGGATGCATCGTGTTTGTAATCCGTTTTAAAATCATTTCTGCTTCTCCTTAGGTTTATCCCAGCCACCATGTACCGTCCGAAGCCTGATGTAAAGATCCTATTTCTTCCGAAAGTAAATTCCCGTTAAAGTCTCTGACAATCAGTTTTTCATAGTACCGATAAGCATCTGTTGCACAGTTTTTCTCTGAATCCCAGCCTTCTTCAATCCAGGCGTCAAAAAATATCCGGTCATCTTCTATCAGCATAGCAGTTTCGTTATCTTTCTTTGGAAAAGATATTTTTTCCGGATAATAGCACTCAAAATTTTCATCCTGACTGATAATGTGTACCCCGTTTCCAATCAGACGAAGGTTATACAAATTCACTTCATCTGTACTCAGTTCGGTTTCCTTTTCTAAACATCTGCCCGGAAAACAGCGGTATAATGTGATTTTCTTTTCTCCGTAATCTCCCTGCAGAAAATAGCAGAACCCTTGTGAATATACAGGATTGCTGTAAATAACATTGCATTTCTTTTCAAAAGGTCTGTAAACATTTCCGGATTCAAAGTCAAAAAACATAATCGTACTTCCCGGATAATTTCCTGTTTCCGACCACTCAATCAGATCATAAAAATCCGATGTATCCGACTGTGCAAAAGCAAATCTGTCCTGACCGATTATTTTTTCAATATATCTGCCTTCTACCTCTTCAAAACGCTTTATCATAAATTTATTTCCTTTTCTAAACCTTACAGAACCGCTTTTTTACTTATTCTGCAAATCTGTCTGTTCCCCACCAATCGGGAATCAGTTCTTTCAGTCTGACGGTCTTTTCAGTTTCCAGATCAAGCAGGACTTCAGTTTCTCCGCTGTTTTTATCCAGCTGCATCATATACTCCCTGCAGGCGCCGCAGGGAGAACCGACCTTGCCGTCCCGCATTACCGCAAGAACCTTATCGATTTTACTTTCCCCGTTTGTAATCATATTTGCAATCGCATTTCTTTCCGCGCACATTCCAAGTGTTGAAGCAGTATCGATGCATACGCCGACATAAATATTTCCGCTTTTGGTCAGAATCGCAGCCGCAACCCCTCCTGCATCAATAAAGGGAGAAATCGTTCGGTCATTCTGCACCCTGATTGCCGCATTGTATAATTCGTTCCAGATACTCATATCTCTACACCTTCATTCTTCTCGTATAAATTAAGTCCGTCATTCCGTTATAGGAGACATCACAGTAAAACCTTCCGCTTCCTTGTCAACTGTTGAAACGAAATCGTAAATTTCACTGACAATCAAAAATTAACGGTCAGCAGCCCAGAAATTATCAAAGCAGCCCAAAATGCTCAGCGATTATGTCACATACCTGCTCTCTGGTATCTTCTTTTGTATCCTCTCTGACTACCGTAAAGAAACCGCTCCCGGCATATTCGTCATAATGCTCCCTGCTATTGATCAGTGCAAGTCCGCGCCGATAATTTTCCATAACCGCCTCCGAATTTTCACAGCTTTCAATCACCTCTAAAAGAAAACGCTTTTCGGGATCGCTTCGATCAAAGAAGCGTTCAACACTCATAGACTGCGGCGAAAGCATAACGGCAACATGATCATAATCCGAAATTTCTTTCAAAATATCTATAGGAATACTGGTATCCGCAATCACTTTCCTGTCCCTTGCAAGAGAAATGAGTTCAGCAATCTCAAAACCTGCCCCTTCTCTTCCCGAATTATAAATCCATCTCTCATACTCTTTCGGAGAACGGGTAACAAAATCCTTCCAGTCGGTAAGCTGTCTCCTATAACAGAGATCCGGCTGTACATCAGGCTCCGCCACCGCATCCGACACAGCGATATGATAGTTTTCACCGCAGAAAACCATATCATACCGCTCTGCAAGCATCTTTACTGTTGTTGACTTTCCGGCATAAGCTGTACCCGTAATAAAATATACATTCTTAAGATAATGCTTTAAGATATTGTTTTCAATATGCAATTCAGTTTACTCCTTTAGCTTCTGATTGTTTTATAAAATGAAAAACGACAAAATATACACGATTTTGTAATGCCAAGTGTTTAATATCCGTGGTCCACATGTTTCCATTTCCCGCCGGTCTCTCTTACTAAAATCCAGTTCCAGTCACTGTATGTGCTGTTCGGATTCAAAGATCCGTCTCCGCCGGATTCGTCAACATCAAAAGACGACAGAAGAACGATAACTTCATCTGCTTGATTTCTTTCTGCCCACTCCTGATATGCCTTGGACTTCTCATCTCCAGCATAGTAAATCTCTACCTTTCTTCTCCGGCATAATCAAACGGACAATTCACAGATTTCACCCCCGTTAATGCCATAAAGTTAAAATTCTTCGAATTATTTGCAAATAATTATACCATATTGCCGCCGCAGTGTCACCTTTTTTCCGATATCCGTAAATCTCTCCGAAAACCGTCTCTGCGGATTATGTCTGTTTCTATTCGCTGTTTACACCGGTTTCATGCCCTTGTCTCTGCATTTGCTTTTTTCACACACCCTGCCGGCTAAGCAGAGCAAGAAAAGAGAAACCGCCTGCAAACACAGACAGACATCTATCTGCTTTGCAGGCGGTTCCTTTTCCCCTGTAAAAGACACTTATGTTACAATCCAGTCTCTTTTCCCTTTACCTCTTATTTTAATATCATATTACGATTCCCCTTTCCCGTCAATATTTGCCGCACACATTTAAGAATTATTAAGAATTGAAAAGGGTTGAAAAAAATTCACAAATTCATCACCTTATTCAATGAAATAACCGTTGACTTGTATAATTATTGGCTTTAATATATTCATAGGAAAGGAATGATGCAATATGACACAAAGAAGTAAAAACAAAAGTAATTTTAAAAAAGGCTCGGTAGAAATGCTGCTCCTGCACCTGCTGAAAACTGAAGGCGATTGCTACGGTTACCAGCTGTCCCAGCTGATTAACCAGCGTTCAGGCGGTGTGCTGGTAATTCCTGAGGGTTCTATGTATCCGACACTGTACAAGCTGATTGACAACAGTTATATTACAGATTACAAAAAAACCGTAGGTAAAAGAATGACTCGTGTTTACTATCATTTGGAGCCTGCCGGTGAAAAAAGACTGGAAGAGCTGGTAGAAGACTACATCGAAGTAGCTACAGCTATCGAAACAATTATGGAAATTAAAAAATAACAGACACTGTTATTGTATCACTGCATACAAGATTCCGAAACTGCGGGTATTCAGCCTGCAGTTTTTATTTATATATAAGCGAAAGCGGCGGAACTCTGCCTCCGCCGCCTCATATTCTGCATAAATCAGCGCGTTTTACACCCCGCTCACGCATACCCGTATGCAGTTCATTTTCTGCGATTGCCGCTGTCTTATCAACATAAATACCGTATGGGAGTTTCCCTTCTACTACAATATATTCATGATTAATATCCCTTACAGCCAGTAAGGAATTATCCATTTTTTCTCAAATAAGGTTCTGTTCATCTTCGCCGAAAGAATCATCTTCTGCTAAAATAAAGTCAATCTGTCTTGTTTCAGCGCTGGCAGAAAGTACTTTTACGGTAACCCGATCGCCCAGTGCGTAAATTCTTCTGCTCTGTCTTCCTATAACGCGGTATTTACCTTCCTCGTAATCATAAAAATCATCTTTCAGACTGTCCAGACGAATCATTCCCTCCACAGTATCGGGAAGCTGCACATAAATCCCGAAATTTGTGACGCCGCTGATGACGCCGCTGTAAATCTCTCCGATTTTTGCTTCCATATACTGCGCTTTCTTCATCTTCTCGACTTCCCTCTCCAGAGTCTGCGCCTTTCGCTCAGTCTCGGAAGAAGATGCTGCTGCAAAAGCTGCATCGGCACGGTATTTTTTCAGCTTCTGTTCATCTGCATTCCCCTGCAGAGAAGCCTTGATAATCCGATGAATGCACAGATCCGGATACCGTCTGATCGGCGAAGTGAAATGGCAGTAATACTTAAAAGAAAGCCCAAAATGCCCCATACACTCGGTACTGTAAAATGCTTTCTTCATCGAACGCAGCATAACAGTGCTGATAATATTCTCGTAGGTTTCTCCCTGCGTCTTCTTGAGAATATCATTCAAAGCCTTCGGATGAATATTATCCGGATTCACAGAAAGGCTGATGCCGAATCCTGCGAGAAAAGCTTTCAGAGCCATAATTTTCTCTGTATCCGGTTTTTCATGCACTCTGTAGATAAAAGGATATTCCATCCAGAAAAAATGTTCTGCCACAGTCTGATTCGCAGCCAGCATAAACTCTTCAATCATTCTGTTTGCACTGCGGCGTTCGGAAATTCCGATATCAACGGGAATCTCATTTTCGTCCAGCTCGATCTCCGCCTCATCAAAATCAAAGTCCAGACTGCCTTTTTCCTTTCGTCTGCTTCGGAGAATTTCCGCAAGTTCGCCCATCAGGACAAGGTCATCATAAATATCTGCGTACTTTGCAATCAGTGTTTCATCCCGGTTTTCCAGAATGTCCGAAACATCATCGTATACCATTCTCGCCTTAGAGCAAATGACACTTTCAAAAATCTCATGATTCACAACGGCTCCGCTTTTGTCAATTTCCATCTCACAGGACAGGGTCAGGCGATTTTCCCCGGGATTCAGACTGCAGATTCCGTTGGAAAGCACTTTGGGAAGCATCGGTACCACCCGTGTCAAAAGATATACGCTGTTTCCCCGCTTCAGCGCCTCCTTGTCAAGATAGCCGTCCTCTCTGACATAATGACTTACATCGGCAATATGAACGCCCAGAAGATAGTTTCCGCTCGGAAGAACCTCTACGGAAACTCCGTCATCAAGATCCTTTGCACTTGCCCCGTCAATCGTAATTACAGTGCAGTCTCTCAGATCCCTGCGCCGCCTGATTTCTTCTTCCGATACGGGTTCCTTTGACATTGCTTTTGCCTCTGCGTTTACTCTGCTTGGAAATGTTTCAAAGAGCCCTGCTCCGCGAATCATAGCCTTGATTTCTCCGCCCGGTTCTCCTGCCCGTGAAATAATCTCCGTTACTTTGCCCTCGGCGCTTACATTCTTTTCCGGGTATTTCGTGATTTTTACAACTACCTTGTCCCCGTTCTGCGCGCCCCGAAAATCAGATTTTCTGACAAATACATCATCACAGTTTCTTCTGTCATCGGAAATTACAAAACCGAATTTCTTGTTTTTCTGAAAAGTTCCCACGACTTCCGTATTGCCCCGTTCAAGAATCTTATCGATCAGTCCTTCCCGGTTCCTTGTGCAAAGATGCGCAGGCAGTAAATCCACCTGAACAGTATCTCCATGCATAGCGCCGTACATATTTCTGCCGCTGACAAAAATATCTCCGCCTTCTTCTCTGCGGACAAATCCAAAACCGCTGCGCGTCTTTTCCAGTACGCCTGTAATTTTTTCCGGATTTGCAAATTCTTTTCTTTTTTGATTTCTGTATCTTTCTTTTCTGTTACTCATATTTCTATTGTAAATGAAAACCTCCCTTTTTACCACCGTTATCTTTATATCCAAACAATTTCTTAAGAAAAAAGCAGGGATTTTACTCCCTGCATAATCCCGCCGCTCTCATCGGCGGATTTCATCTGTTACTGCACTTCTGAAGGCACATTACGATCTTTATAATCTCTGTTTACATCAGAACCCTTCATATCATCTGCAGCATCGTCCGCACCGTCTCTGATATCGTCACCGACATCAGACGCGCCCCTTTTTATGTCTTCACCGACATCAGAAGCGCCTCTTTTCAGATCTTCGCCGATATCGGAAGCGTCGTCTTTTACATCTTCCGCACCGTCTTTGATATCTTCTGTGACACTGTTCTGCTCGCTGTCCGGTACCGCATCACTGTTGTCATCTCTGCTGCCGCAGCCTGTAAACACCAGCATTGCCGCAAGAAGTACAGCTGTCAGAAAAAATCCGGTCTTTTTCATAATATTGCTCCTTTCTTTTTTCTCACGGTTATTATCTGATGTTTCCGTAAAAAATATGAAAGGTATTATTCGGAAGTCCTGAGCCGGATTCTGTTTTCCAAGTTAAAAGCTGTCGAAAGACAAGGGCGAAATCAGAATCAGCTTAAAAGTTTTTTTGTGCAGAAAGGGGAACGACCGGGTTCGACAACCAAAACCCTGTCGTCAAGCTGATCTAAAAGCTCTTCGGCGGTATGCGAAACCTTAAAATCTATTTCCTCTCTGTAAAGCGGAATTATCTGGAAAAAATTCACTGCGCTGCCGTCAGGCAAGCGACAGAAACATGCTTCATCACTGAAAAACATCGGCTGAATCAGCATACAGCCGCAAAACTGTGTACTCTCGTCGAAAGGCTCACCGTTGTCAATAGAATGGCCCCAGCTAAGCCAGCTTTTTTCCAGTATCGGAAACCTTGCAAGAACCTTAAGCAGACGAATCGGCCAGTACCAGCGCTCCTCCTCGCTGAAAATCTTCCAGTCGGACGGCAGGCAGATGGCAAGCTCCGTTCGGGAAAGCTCCTCTCCGGAAAAATCTTCCGGCAGATTCATCCGGTATGCTCCCATACCCATCGTTACCAGTATATAAAAATCCCGTTCATCATCCGGTGGAATGATACATATATCTACATGGATATCCGGAGAAAATATTTCGTGGAATACATTTTCAAAATCCCCAAAAGTATCTGCAATAAATGATTCCACTTCTGCGGCCTCTTCTTCGGTATAAGTAATCGTCTCGTCATCGCATTCTTCCGTATCCGCAAGGACTTCACAGCATAAATCAAGAAGCTCCGCCGCCGGATTGTTTTCCGCTTCCAGCATAAGACTCTGTTCCGCAGCCTCCGCCGCTTCAAAAAATCTTCCGTTTTGAAAGAAGACCTTTCCCAGATAATAATGCCATCCGGCATCGCAGGTTCCGAGGTCGGAAACCATCTGAAGCAGCTCAAGAGCACGATCGCAGTCGCCCTGCCCGCCTCTTTGCGTGTAGGCGAAAGCAAGTCTGAGAACCGAATCATAATCCTTGCTTCCACAGTTTTCCAATGTATCGATAATTTTCTGGTATTCTTGGTTCCTCTGCCGGACAGCCGGATTTTCCGGTAAACTTATCTTCATATATATCCATATCCTCTTTCGTTAAAAATACACCGTCTTATCAGCCTGCTCTTTTCTTTTCGCCGCGGAAAGTCTTCACGATAAGCCCCAAAATACAGCCAGCGACAGCCGGAACAACCCAGCCCATGCCCAGTTCAAAGAACGGCACATACTCCAGGATACCTTCAAAACCGCCCATGGAAATTCCTGCGTTTTTCAGACCGTCAAAAATACCGATCACGAAAGCAAACAGCATGGCAAAAGCATACGGTTCAGGTCTTGTTCCAAGGAATTTCTTCAAAAAAGACAGCAGTACCAGTGTAATTACAGGCGGATATACCATAACAAGCGCCGGCAGCGTGAATTTTATCATTGTCGTCAGACCTATATTGGAAACCGCAAAACTGAACAGGCATACCACTGTCAGAATCTTCTTATAGGAATACTTCGGCATCAGCTCATGAAAATAATCGGAGAATGATGTTGCAAGGCCGATAGATGTCGTCAGACATGCCAGAAGAACCGCAAGTCCGAGAACAAAGTTACCGCCGTTTCCAAGAAGCTCATGTACCGCAAAGTTCAGAATCTGTCCTCCGTTTTCAAAAGCCCCTCCTGCGGAAGTCTGCGCACCCACATAGCCTAAAGCCATATAGACAACGCCCAGTCCAATGCCTGCAAATACGCCTGAAATCAGTGTGTAATTTACGATTCTTCCCGGTTCGGAAACGCCCAAATCTTTTACCGCATTGATTACGACAATGGCAAAAGCAAGCGCTGCAAAACCGTCCAGCGCAAGATATCCCTCTACAATCCCCTTAAAAAACGGAATTGTCTCGTACTCTCCTTTTGGAGCGCCGATTTCACCTACGGGATTTATTACACTGACAACAAAAATCACCGCAATGGAAATAAGAAGTACAGGCGTGAGAATCTTTCCCACAATATCTACAAGTTTTGTGGGATTTAATGATAAAACATAGGTGATACCAAAAAACAGGGCTGTAAAAACAACGGAAGTCAGAAACCCCGCATGTTCATTTAAAAACGGCAGGGCAGCCATTTCATAAGATACGGTTCCTGTTCTCGGTAAAGCGAAAAGCGGTCCGATTAAAAGATAAATCAGCGCACCCAAAAATACAGAAAATTTCGGTCCGATCAGTCTCCCCAGATCATCAAGCTTCGTACCTGCCATTACGATAGCTGCAACTCCCAGAATCGAAAGACCCGCATCTGCTGCCACAAAGCCCAAAGTTCCCTGTACAAAGTTTTCGCCGCCGAGATGACCCAGCATCGGCGGAAAAATCATATTTCCTGCGCCGAAAAACATTGCAAACAGCATTAAAGATAACGAAATAATCTTTCCTGCTCCTAATTTCTTGTTATTCAATTAAAGTCCTCTCCTTTTCTCAGTACTTGTTTTTTAATAGGGTAGAGTGAGGAATTTTTCTCACCCTCCCATTGCACCGTACGTACGGG
>CALBGO010000102.1 GCA_937894585.1 uncultured Eubacterium sp. | reverse complement strand
TTACTTGTCATGCCCTTTATTCTTTGGCTGTCCTCTGCTTATTTGTTTCAAACTTATCCCTCTAACTTAAGTAAATTCCAATTCTGTTTAGAGTATATCATATTTTCTAATGATTCTCCATTTTTTCTTTTAGTTTACCTTCTGCTAAAGGGTTTCAGGGATTCCCTGACAAGCACTTTTTCTTCGGTAGGAGTAAAAAGGGTCTGCTTGCTAAAGTTATACAGAAATCACTTTACATTTTCCCTGTTTTCAATTTTTATCGTTCATAAACTTTTGGTGCTCTAATAATTTTTTCCGCATGAATTCCAGCGGAACTTTTAAAAAACACCTCCGGATACTGAAATCGTTCCATATACTTTATCTCCTGCTCTTTTGTCAGGCTCAGAAACTTCTCACTCCATGCCGGTGCATTGCAAAGGAAGAAATCTCCGGCAACAGCATTCCTTACAAGTCCCAGCTCATCAAATTCCGTTGCCCTGTTCAGCGGCAGTCCTAAAAGCAGCCCTTCTTCGTTACAAATAATCGACACATCATCATCAAAAGGAGCATATTCTTCAATCGGACCACCAACCACTTTCTGCATTGCCTCCAGAGAATCATCAATTTCAATCATCACAGGCTTTCTCATTGGCCTGACAAGCATCACTTTAAGTTTTCCTTCTTCCATCTTTATCTCTCCCAATCTGAAGCTGCATGTGATAGTTCTTCCATCATCCCTGTATGATGAAAGCTCAAAAAATCCCCCTTTTCACCGCAAATCACAAAATCAACCAGTTTAATACCCAGCAGGTTCCCGGCCTTATTAAGCCTTTTTGCCATTAAAATGTCCTCATTAGATGGTTCAAGGTGTCCACTCGGGTGGTTATGCACTGCAATGACTGCAGCGGCATTTGCAAGTATACTGGCTTTAAAAATTTCTCTCGGACTGACTACACAGTAATTAAGAGTTCCAACACTTACAATACTTAGACAAATAGGCTGGCTTTTACTATTTAAATTAATGATGCACATCGCTTCCCGATCATAGTTTGCTAGTTCCTCCGAAACAATCCGGACAGCATCTTCAGAACTTTTAATATATGCATCACTATATAGACTCCGTTCTTTTGTCAACCTAACATTTACAACTTCCAATTCACCTTGCATCTTCCTTCTCCTCAATTAAGATTCTAATTATTCTTTCATCCGATAATGCTTCGAGAGCCTTTCTGATTTCTGAAACCGAATAGATTACAATTTCTTCAGACTTCTCTTCCGTTTTCTTTCCGTTTTTGCAGCTCATCATTTACATCCTTTCCAAATGCCGGATATTCCAGCACTACGTTATACTTGTTTTCCAAAATTCTGCTAATCTGTACCGCTGCCCTTCTCCCAGCAGCATCATTATCAAGATGCAGATAAACATCACTAACTTCCGAATTTTGCTTTAGATAATTTTCAAGTGCAGGAGGAAGCTTTTTTTCTCTGCTGATTGCAATCCCTCCTAAAGACAGACAAGAAAGAGTTCTCCAAGTTCCATGCTCCAATTTTTTTAAACTAAGATACGACAACAGATCAATAGCACTTTCAAACACATGAAGTATTTCGCTGTTTTCCCCTGCAAACCGAAAGGACCATGACTTTTCACTACCTTTGATTTCTCCTAAAATTCGATTCGGTTTTGTACTTCTATATGCTGCATAAGCAGGTTCTCCATTTTCATTAAAGCCAACAAAAATTGCATTGTGATAAGGTATTGCTTCGTAAAGAAGCCCCCTCCCAATGCAATCATAAATAATCTCCATATCAATACCACGCTGAAACAGATAATCTACCACACGATTGTTATTTTTACATGGCTCCGGCAAAACCAGCGGTACACGTTCTTTTTCCATACGAGATTCTGGCAAGGAAATTTTTTCCAATGTCAAAATCTTACCTACTGCATCTGTAAACGAAATCCCTTCTACTTTTACCAGATAGTCAAGCGCACTGATTCCTCCAATACCTTTCGCCCACCACATCCATTTTCCATTTGAAAGCTTCAGACTGCCGTGGCTTCGCATCACATAAGAATTCGGTCCCTGATAAATCAATTCTCCCGGATCATATAGTTTTAAGTAAGAAATCAAATCCAACTCTCTAGCCTTGGCAATAAGTTCTTCAGTATAAAAAGCCATTTTTACCGCTCCATTTCTTTCCGTTTCTTTTCTATAGATTCTGGACAAATTTCCAATGTTCCTCTTTCCCGGCTATAATCATAAACGTGGTCGCTAAGCTGTTCTTTCTCTGCAACAACCGCTCTGTTAACCTGCCTTACATACTTTCCGAGTTCTCTCGGTTCAAAACCCATTTTCTTTGGAACTACAATACACTCATGAAGACTGGATGGTAGCACATAATAATCATCTTGTAGTTTTTCTCCCAACATTTTTAATGTGCTAGGGTAAAGCATAGCAGTTGCTCCATGAAAACAATTTCCGTCTAATACAAGGTAAATTGCCGTCTCGCAGTCAAAATGATCTATTAAAACCGGCTCTTGATTAATCGCCGCTTTCGAGAAATCCAAAGCCTTTACATGAATATCTGCGTTATGTGCAATATTTGCTTCAGCTGCTTCTTTCAGGTCGGCAAGATTGCATCCCCATTTTTCCATCATTTGGTTATTAATCGGAGCACAAAAATCAGACTCCGGCGAGACAGCAAGATAGTATACCTTTGCAAAATCCAAAATTTTCTCGTAGGCCAAGCTTTCCAGCTTTCTACTATTTCTTTTGAAGTTTTCAATACGATAATATACTTTATTTTCTATAGCTTTAAAGCTGCTCAAATCCAGAGACAGATTCTTCGGAATATGTTTATAGGCACTGGCATAGTGTGCCGCATATCCACTTATCACTTCCTGAACCGGAACACCTGCGCGAATACTTTTGTACATATCCTCTAAATAGTAGATCGGTGAAATATCAGTATTCGGCATATTAATGCCTACGATATGCTTCATTTCTCCTCGAACTTCTTTTCTTTCCAAAATGAGTTTTCCCTCTCTAAATGTTTCCGGCATAAAATCCATGACTCTATGCTCAAAATAGTTTTTAAACTCTTCAAATGTCATCATTATTTCCGATTCCCCTTTCCCTCAGCTTTCTAATATAGGCACACAGTCGGATATGCTGTTCCTTTCTCCTCAAATTTTCAATATTTTTCTGTAAATCCATATGCCTTACTCCCCTTTCTGTATCTCTTCAATCAAAATATCACTTTCAATTTCATTGCCCCAGGCATCCCAGCCGATTGGTTTCTGTCTTGCAAATAATTCCAGCCTTGGTAAATCTCCTAAAAGTTCTACAATTCTACTTCTCACAACATCAGGTTTTTTACTATGCGCTTCAATATGACTTATAATCAACTGATGAACCTTTGCAGATATCCGCTTTGGTTTTCCTTTAACGGCAAGTAAACATATTTCTGCATTGCTCCTTGTCCAGCCTCCAAGGCCCCAAAACCAGGATTCACTTTTCTTGTTCTGCTTAATCCACACAAAAGCAACGGTTTTATAAGTAAATCCCCAAGCTTCAATTATCTTAAATGCCTCTTGTAGCATCGGAAATGTTACCCACAAGAACAGTGTGCAGTTTCTGTCTGTCAACTCTCGGATTGGCAAGTTCATAAGTTGCTCCATCGACATGGTCGGATAGTGTTTTTCAGCAGCACCATGCGCTGAATTCCTCTGATATTGCCAAGGAGGATCTGCATAAATTATATTGTACTTTTTAATAATAATTTCTTTCTGAAAGAAGGGCGTGCAATATCCAGTAGTATTAATAAGAGACCTTAAACGCACAAAGGTCTCTTATTATCCCATTATTTCTTATTTTTCCTTGTGTTCTGCACTCGTGCGGTTAGAAAAGTACCCGCTAAAACTGCCAGTGTAAGCAAAATATATGCAATTAGATTAGATGTATCCCCAGTCTGTGGTACATCTGTTGCGATGGTTACATTGTCATCATCACCGTCGTCAGGCTTGTCCGGTGTTTCCACATCAACATGTCCGACTTTTTCTTCGTTTTTAAACTTCACAGTCACGGTCTGGCCGTCTTTGTCCTTTGTAATTGTAAATTCATACAAAGTTTTGTCCAAAAGATAGCCTGACGGTGCGGATACCTCACGGAAATAATATTTCCCCGGTGTCAGATTCTTCACAGTCAGCTTTCCATCTTCCCCGGTAGTTCCTGTATAAATGACCTTCTTATCTGCATTGAGTATTTCAAAGACTGCACCGGAAAGGTGTTTCCCGGTCTCCTGATCCACCTTAATGAGTTCAAAGTTTCCGGTAATCCTGCTGTTATCCATCGTCACCTTAACAACTGCATGTCCTGCATTCACTTCTACCTTGTAATACTCTCCGTCAACCTTGTAACCATCCGGAGCCTTGGTTTCGTGGTAAAAATAAACTGCATAATCCAGATGATCCACGGTCAGTTTCCCATCCGCACCGGTTGTTCCGGTAAAGATCACCTTGTCTTTTACCCACTTTCCATTTTCCTTCTTTGCAGACCAGATTTCAAATTCTGCTCCTGGAAGAGTTTTTCCGCTTTCCATGTCCACTTTTGTAATTTCAATTTTTCCTTTTGGATTTTCAGGGACCGGCGGTGTCGGCGGTGTCGGTTCTTCCGGCAGCCGATCATTTTTGATGCTACCGATGGTAATATTTAATACACCTGCATCTGTATTGTTTCTTGCATAGGTTTTGGCAGTCGTATTTTTAAAGTCAATCGGTCCGGTCTTTCCTGTATCACCATTGGTATCCAGCTTACTTTCTGTCTGCAGATCCTTTTCTGCCATCCCGGAATCAGACATGGTAAAGTTTCCGATTTCATCAAAAGCTAAAGTAAAAGTCACACCGTCAGCAAAATTGATGACCGCTGTTGTCGCTTTTGCCGTTTCTCTAAATAGCAGCTCGCCGTTTTCATCTTTCTTCTGCTCTCCGGTATCCTTGTCAATAATCGGAGTCTTTGTAATCCGCTCTAATACCGGAAGTTCATCTACCGTCTTTCCATCTACGGTAATGCTGTTTACTGTACCGTCAAAGGTCAGATCCGCTTTACCGTAATTGTAATTTACTACGGCAGTTACCTTAGAAGTTCCTTCAGGGCTTGTCAGTGCCAGGGATGTCGTTTTTGCCTTATCAGCTTCTGTCAGCTCATTTTCAGCTTTCGGAGCTACATAGTTAAATGTAACTTCACCAAGGAAGTTAGTCTTTGTAACTTTCGGCTGATATTTTACAATGGTCTTTGTACCCTCTACCGTTTTTGTCAGATTTGTTTCGCTGCCAAGTTCTAATTTAGTAGGCGCTTTTCCGTCAAAAATAGTTGTATAGGCTGTTTTCTCTGCATTGACTGTTAAAGCTGCACCGTTTGCGAATTTAATTGCGCTGCTGCTTCCTGCTGCAACCGTAACTTTCGTTCTGGTTCTGCCTTTCAGCTTTTCAACAGTCACATTGCCGTTTGCTGCAGACTGCATCAGATCATACTCTGTGCCATCAACCGTAAGATTGTTCATCGGTTTGCTGTATTTGCTTTCGATGTTTACAACTGTATTTCCTTTTCCATCATGGGATACATAACCGGTTACACCAATATCTTTATATGCAAAATCAATCTGATCTGCAGATAGTACATCGACAGCATCAAAGTAGTATTTTGTACCGTTTAGTTTGTATCCGGCCGGGGCAGAAAGCTCTTTGACATAATATCTTCCCTGCGGCAGCTTTGCAACAGTAGTCCCGCTGCCATCACCCATTACGGTAATCGTGCCTACCAGTGTATCGGCTTCAATGGATTTTCTGTCAATTTTCTTCTCTGTTTTCGTTTTTGCAGTCATCTTTTCTGCTGTAAATACACCAAAGACTGCACCGCCGCCCGGCTGATATTCCTTTGTCTTATACCCGGTCTCCAGCAGCTTTGTCAGGTCAATCTTCACAGAAACCGCCTCATTATCAAGTTCTGCCAAATCCCAAACAAGCGGAGTATACTGATCCTTGTAGGTCAAGTTGAATTCTCTCCACTGCCCGCTGTTCACATGGCCGTTTCCGGATTTTACTTCCTGGATATAGTATTTGCCAAGAGGCAGGTTTGGCGTAGTCGCAATCCCGTTTTCGTCGGTTGTAATGGTGCAGACAGGACTTCCGATCGGATGCATCATCGTGCCTTCAATGGAAGTAAAAATCAGTTTTCCGGCATCTTTACCATCATCTGTTCCCTTTACCGGCTGCAGCGTTGTGGTATCCGGATAAGTTACCTTAAAGCCTTTTCCTTCGTCCTGATTATTGCTGACAATCGTAATCTGATAAGCCACTTCATCTTTATTGTCAGGGCTTACTTCCAGTCTGTCCACCTTTACAAAGTTGCTGTCATCGAAAACTCTTTCAAATTTCGTATTGTCCGGCGTCAGATCTTTGCACCACTCAATCAACTCTGTTTCTCCGTCAGCATTGGTAAATTCAACAAGCGGGAACAGCTTTTCTGTAGAAGTGGTGTCTTCCGGTTTACTGTCCTCACCGAACTGATACAGCTGACTTTGAGAAACTAAAATGGTCGTAATCGTCTGACCGCCCTGATAAATCATCGAAGTTTTAATGCCGTCATTCGTTTTGAAGTAAACCAGAGCCAGATCTTTCGGCTCAGCGATAAAGGTTGTAATATTTTCTTCTGTCTCATAGGTATAAGCAGCAGAATGTGTGATTTCCGGTTCTTTCTCCCATGGATTTGTAACAATAGTCTTTGCCGTCTGCGCCTCATTGTCTGCCAGCGCATCCACTACAATACCATCCCAGCTGAATACAAAGCCATCTGCGCAATCAAAATGCTGCGCTGTAGTAAAATGATATTCCTGATGATAGGATTTGTAGAAATTACCGTCTTCATCGCAGTTTACCCAGCGGCCTTTGCCATTTTCAACCGCCCATACCATATAGCTTATGCCTTGCGCATCGGTCTTGCTGACCTGATACATCCCTGATTTATCAGTTTTCGCATATCCCCCCGGAATCTCTGCCGGCATATTGACATCTTCAAAGGCTCCGTTTTCATCACAGCTTACCCATTTTCTGCTGCCGTTATCATCGACATAAATCTGATAGATTGTCTTTGTCACCTGCTGACCGGTTCCCTCATCGATGATTGGATTTCCTTCTTCATCAACCTGCGGTTCTTCAAAGGCTGCAAGATACCGATCCGCTTTTTTTGTAAGTGTCCAGCCGTCCGGTGCTACCGGATCAGTTTCCTCATCCATTGGATCTACCGCTGTCATCGGCTGCAGAATCTTCGCAAAGATATCATCTTTTCCGTAATCATCAACGATATCCTTGTTCAGTTTCACCATATTCTTATTCGGCAGGATTAGATCCAGAATATCAATTTCTTCACCGCCTGTTTCCAGCTTCGGTTTCGTCGTCTCAATTTTGCCTGCATAATCATCTGCTGTCATATCCTTTTTCACATGAATATCGGTATAATTCATACCGCCTTTGGTATAGCTCAGATTGAATTCTGCTTCATAAGTGGTGCTAATTCCGGTTTCTTCATCCTTTACAGCATAGTTCAATTTATATGCTGCACCTTTTTCTGCTTTGGCAACATATTCAGTCTTGCATTCATTATCTGCTCCGATATCAAGACCGATCCAGCGCAGAATTTTCTCCCCGGTTTCTAAGATTTTCTGCCAGAAGCTCTGCGCATTTTCCTGATCAGCATGATCTCTTGTGACTTCCTCTAAAGAAACTTCTTCATCCGTCTTACTGTCAAATGCTTTGATTCTCTGCACACCGTCAAGCTGCAGCACATCTTCTGCCGCATAAACATTAAAAGTGGCATCTTTCAGACGAGTTTTATCCCATACTGCCAAGTACCCGCTGTTTCCGCTGAATGTATCCTTCAGCCAGCCTGCAAGAGACTCTCCGTTTTTCGTAATTTCAATTTTGCCCTTCACCGGATTATTCTGCATCTTAACCGTCAGATAGTAGGTCACATAGTCCTTGCCGTCCTGATGCGGCGTTTGGTTTGTTACGGAGAATTTGTACTTATTGAAGATAATTTTTCCGTTATTCGAAAAATCAGTTACTTTGTTTCCTTTAGAGTCATAAATGACGACTGCGTCTTCAAAGTCCTTCGGCATTTCAGCATTGCTGCCTTCGCCTTTTTCATTATATTCCCCGACAAAATATCCTTCCGGTACGGTCACTTCTTCCAGCTGATAATTACCGTACTCCAGCATATACGGAAGTACAATCTGTCCGTTTTCATCACATTTGAAAATGTAGTTATTCTTACCGGAACCGTCTCCGTCATTGTAGTCAGAGCCGTTTGGCAGATACTTTCCATAGTTCGGCGATGCAGTCGGATCTGCTAAATCCGGATTCCCTAAGTATTTGATACGGAATGCCGCATTTTCATTTAACCTTACGGTTTTTCCGGTTTCAGAATTCACCTTTACAATCTGCACCTTATTTTTCTTCGGCACATTATCCGTATCCGTGGAAATCAGTTCTCCATCATAAGTGATGGAAATTTCGTGTTCTTCCAGCACATAGCCGTTGGAATCTGCGGAGATTTCTTTTACCAGATAATTTCCGTATGGCAGATCCAGCACTCTGATCTGACCAAACTTGCTGACAGCCAGCGGATTCTGCGCATCTGCAGGAACCCCGCTGTTATCCCGCACTACCCGGTAACAATTTGCATACTCATCATAGCCCGCTTCTCCTTCTTTCACCGGTACAACACGGATATATGGATGGTCCTCAAATCCTCCGGAAAGAAGCTGGATCGTCCACTTGGACTTAGTGGAATATTCCAGTTTTCCGCTGCCGTTGTTTGGTGTAAAGGGATCTAAATCGGTTTTTGTCTTTACAATCTGCAGCTTGCCGCGGAAGTTATCATTCACATATGCCTGCTCTCCCGTATCATCTAACATCGGCTGCGGATTTTCCGGATCGATCTCAGCTTCATCGGTCAGTGTACCGTTTTCAAAAGTAATGTGATATTCGATTGGCCCGTCATTGGTACAGTGCGCATAGTAGGTAATCGTTCCGTGATCACGAGTTCCGCCCTTTTCGTCCGGAAAACGCCCGTCCGGTATGCCGGATTCTGCGGTACTGACTGTTTTACTGCCGCGCCAGTAGTGATCTACGGTCACCGCACCGGTATCCGGATCTTCTGTCTCTACTTTTTCATAATCCAGCTCTGAAATATCGTCCCACGGCATAAAGTAAAACGGCTCATCACTGTATCCGTTGACATCTAATGTTTTAGATTCTACCACTTCACCATCTACCAGAAGGTCAATGGTTGCATCAAGGGGTGCATCACCCATACCGGTATGAGAAGTCCCGGCTGCCTGGTCAAATCCCGGATTTTTATCAAGTTTTTCTACATCCAGATTAAAAGACGGCAGTTTTGGTTCCTGCGGTTCTCCGGGCTGCGGCGCTTCTTCTTCTGCGGTAACTCTGAAATACATTTCTACCGGATCATCGCCGCCTGTTGCTACCGTCTGCAGGTGGTTGGAATCTGCAATCGGGCTGTCCTGATTGGTCGTCCATACTAAAAGATCCTGCTTCGGTTTTGACACATCAATGTTCTTCTTCGCCAGAATCGGCTTTTTAAGCGTATCCGGATTTACATTGCTGACAATGGTGTATACATTGCCGTTACGGGTAATTTTGATATTTTTATTAGTAGACCGGATATCCTGGTTAACGCTTCTTGTATCTTTTGCAGTGCCTACCCATGTACCGTCTGCCTGCGGTTCCAATTTTATGGTATGCTTACTTCGTATCTTATCTGCATCTTTGACCGTAAAGCTTGGAATATCTACATACTTCTTCATCTGACTCAGCATCCAGTCATAGATTTTTCCTGCCGGTCTTCCCTTTACAGTATCCCGAAACCAGTTCGCGCTCATGGCATATTTACCGGTTCTGGCTTTCAGCCCGCTGTCAACCGATGTACGAAGCCCCTGCTGAAATTCCCAGATGATATTCTGAGTTGCCCAGTACCAGTCATCGGTATTGCAGCCTGCAACCGGTACATCCTTATTGGTATGTCCGGGCTGCTTTCCAAACAGCATAGCAAGACGCATGCCCTGTAAGGTCTTCTCACTATATGGACGCATCCACAGCAGCTTATCCAGTTCTTTCTGGGAATCTGCACTGTAACCGGTTGCGCCCGCATTCATCCAGGCACCGTGTTCCAGACAATACCCCTGATAACTGGATTTTCCGGTTTTCACCACAATGGTTTTCTTGGCTGAGGTTGCCCGTGCAAGTCTGTAGACAAAGCCGGTGCCTTCTTTGTTGGAAAACTTGGCGTAGTAATATCCGCCGCCTTTCTGATTCGGGTAGTATGGCTTTCCGTCAAAGCCTTTTAAAGTCTTTCCATCGTAGACAGAGGCTTTCGTCGCTGCATACGCCGGAAGCGCTGCCTGCGGCATATATGTCGCAAGGACAGTAAATGCAAGCAGCAGAACCATAATCCTTCTAAGGCACGGATGTTTTGATTGTTCTAACATCTCTCTTCCTCCTTAATTTTGTTTACTTAATCTATCTAAAAACGGCCCTGCAAATGCAGCGCCGTTGAATTTTTGCAAAACAAAAAGGAAAGACCTTTTCAACCTTTCCTTATCTTTATTATCGTGTTATACTGTTTTCGTTGTCGTTCCTACTCTGGCAACAGAGAGGAGGTGAATAGCATGTCAATATTCTTATCTTTCTTGGTGTCGATTTTGGCAAGTATAGCTGCGCACTATATTTGCAAGTGGTTAGATTGGCACCATAACAACGACAATTAGCCCAAATGAAAACCCAGCAGATGCCGCTGCTGGGTTTTCAATTTGTGATTAGCTATGTCACATTCTTATCTTTCTTAGCTAACGCCATTATATATCATATCCGTTTTTCTGTCAAATATGACCGCCTCAAAAAAGCAAGCCTTATTCTAATACAGAAGATAGAAATGATAACCGCTTTTGTTTTCCAGGCCTCTGTTTGCATGTCTGTAATATAAAGTGAACCAGTAGGTTCCATAGTCCCAATCATCTGTATCCGGATCACCTATATCCCAAGATAAAGGATTCGCTTCCATTTCAGACTCAATTTCCGCCCTAATCGCACTTTTTAATTCTTTCAATACCGTTTGTTTCGATTCATACGGCGAAAGATAAAGTGGCCAAATTGCTGACCATGAACTATTTTCTGGAGTACCCAGTTTAAATGTAGGGTTGTTCATTGCTTCCTTATCCCCCCACTCAACTGGCCTATAGCCTGTATCAGTATTCTTATCCTCGATAGATCCAATTTCATGATCAAAATGATAAATAGGATTTCTTATCCCTGTGTATAGTTCAAATGCTTCAGTCATCGGATTATATTGCAGCCTTTTTCCTTCGATGCTTTCACCGTAAGCAATCAGCTCCGGCATCAGCTCCTCCATCGTCCACTCCGGTACATATTTTTTTGCTGCTGAGAAAATGCTATAGACTTTCTTTCCATTTACCATGCGATATGCTCTAATCTTGTACTGATAGTTATAGTAGCTCTTGAAACCTGCGCCGGTATGATCGGTAAAGTAAGTCTTTTTTGTAGTCGCTATTTTCTTATATCTATTTTTCCCTTCCCTGCTTCTGTATACTTCATAGCCGGTCGCTCCACTGACAGCTTTCCAGGAAGACTTTGGCGTGCGTGTGTATGGGCTCTTATCCGTACCGCCGAGTGTTACTGCAACAATCGGCTTAGAAAGCTGTGCCTTTGCGCTTTTCACCGGAGAATATTTGGTATAGCAGGTAGTCTTTCCAATCTTCTTGTATCCTCGCATCTTGTAATAGTAAGTCTTTCCAGTCATTCTGCCTGTATTGATATATGAAACAGTATTTGCACGGGTTATGGTTCTCGCCAGCGTATATTTCCCATTCTTAGCTGTCGCTCTATATACTTTGTATCCGTCAAGACCATCGATTCTATCCCAGCTGGTCTTGATTTTTGTATAGCTATAGCTGACCGCTTTAAAGTTCATCGGTGTCATTGTCTTAACCTGTTTGCTTGTCAAATCCTCCGTTGCTGCGTCTTGTTCTGCAGCAACGGCCGGAATTACTATGGTAAAAATCATAGCTATCGTAAGCAGTATTGTAACTAACCTTTTCATAAGCACCTCCAAGCTGGATTTTTCTATTTCCAGTTTAGCTGAAGATCTAAAAAAAGCAATTTTCCGTTACTCATGCTTATATATTTATACTATCCGAAAAAGAATATTCTTTTCGGGTAGTATGATATATATTATCTTTCTCTATCTTTTATTTTTGACCTAGAGTAAAACTGTAATGCAGCAACAATATACTCCTCTCGCTGTGAAACCGGCAAATTCTTTGGAATTAAATTCTTTATCCGATCGCTTCGAAGTACAATGCGTTCCTTCTGATTTGGTTTCTCCTCCTGCAGTATGCTATAAATCATTTCTGGAGTAAGCTTGTCCTGCTTCAGTAAGTTTCGCATTCGAATGGTCTGTGCATGAGATGGTGTACAAACCTCCATTTCCATTACTTCCAGCAATACTCCCTGTAGGTCTTTCGGTAAATATGAAATTTCCACAGCAGGTCTGAGTCCCATTTCTCCTGTATCCACAATATCCAGAATTCCCGGAATCAGTTCTGTCAATCTGATATATCGTCTGACATTATCCTGACTTTCCCCCACCTCATCACCAAGTAGTTTTCTCGACGGTATACCTTTTAAATCCTGTGCCACTGGCACATCATTTTTTCTAGGACGCCCAGACTGCCTCTTCATCGCCTCTAAACGCATTTTATACGAAAAAGCTTTTTCACTGGGCAAAATCGTCGTTCTTTGTAAATTACTGTCCACCATAAAAATGGTAGCCGCATCTCGATCCATATTAATTACTTCGCTGCGAAGCTTGGTTAAACCTGCCAACATGCAAGCTCTTTTTCTTCTGTGACCGGAAATCAATTCATACCTTCCGTCCTCTTTTTGTCGTACTATAGCAGGAGTTAAAACCCCATTTAGTCTAATGCTCTCAACTAAAGCAGCCATGTCTTCATCATCTCTCACCTTAAAAGGATGATTTGGAAAATCATCAATTTCAGATAATGGAATTTCCTGAATTTTACTTAGTTCAGCTTCATCTCTCGTTTTCTGAGAACTGAACAAATCATCTAATGATGGCAGTCCCAAATCGACTTCTCTCTTTTTCGCCATGACACACCTCCTCAGAAAATCTTTCATAAGCTGAAGTAACTGCCCCCTTTGGATCGTAGCTAAAAAGACTTTCTCCATAGGCGCTTACTTCTGCAGCTTTTACTCCAATTGGAATTTTAGTATCAAAAACCGGAATATGTCTGCTGTATTTCTGCCTGATTTCTGATTCCACCTGCTTGGCATGATTGGTTCTCCCATCGACAAGTGTCAGCAGTACGCCTTGAATGGAAAGCTTCGGATTTATATCTTCTCTAACAATAGAGATTGTCTGTAACAACTGTGTCATCCCCTTTGCGGGAAGATAATTCGCCTGTACGGGAATAATCACTTTATCTGCCGCAGCAAGTGCATTAATCGTAAGCATTCCTAAAGACGGCATACAATCTATTAGGATATAGTCATAATCCGGCTTCACTTTATCTATATATCTTTTCAGGATATTTTCCCGACTCATCACATTGACTAACGAAACCTCCATCGCCGACAGTTCTAAGTTGGATGGAATCAAATCCACGCCTTCTTTATGATGAAGTTTCCCCTCCTCTTCCGGCATCTGCTTTCTAACAATACCGCTCATAATTGTAGTCAGTGTAGTATCCAGCTTATCTGCATTTTTCCAACCAAGAGAAACCGTTAAATCCCCCTGAGGATCTGCATCAATCAATAAAACTTTTTTCTTCACCCGAGCAAGTCCAACACCAAGATTCAACGTAAGTGCCTAATCAGAGGGTGGATTGTGATTTGACCTTGAAGCCGTCATAA
>CALBGO010000101.1 GCA_937894585.1 uncultured Eubacterium sp. | reverse complement strand
AATGAAGAAATTTTTAACAGTGCTTCTTGCATTGTCAGTTGTCTTCACTTACACATTCGGCGCTGCTGGATCTGTGTTTGCTGCAACTAGCAAAACACCGAACTATGACGCTGCTCGTACTGCTGTTTTAGCTGAACTGGATGCTAGCTATAATAGTGCTACAACAGTGTTGAAAGACGAATCTAAAGTTTATAGTGTAGATGGAACAACTTATAATATTAAACTGGATGCAAAAGCATTAAAAGATGTTGCTTTAAAAGTGTACAATGACTATAAAGAAGTCATTCAGAAGCAGTATGAAAAACTGGTTAAGGATGGTAATGATGCTGGTAGCATTGATTTAGCGAAAGCGGCATTTACTGGCGACAGCAATAAAGTTGATATCGATTATTTAGATATTACAAATGCGTATTATGGCCAAGTTGCAGGATATGACAACTTCTTAAATGTTGTATATGGAACAGATAGTGCACAGTTATATTTAGACAATCTTTTAAATGTATTACTGCCTTATACTCAGAACTATGTTGCTGCTGAGTTAGATAAGGTTGACTTAGGTGCATATTCTGATGCTGTTATGAACAAAGGCGAAGCATTTGAAATTACTTATGCGGAAAAAGCAGCACAGGTTGTAAAAGATGCAAAAGATTATGTAGCTGGTATCAAATTTACAGATACAACAGCTGCGAAAGAAAAAGCTGCAACATTAGCAACTGTTACTGATGCTATTGCTGCAATCACATCTTTCAAAACAGATGGTAAGGTAGATGGAACTACTGCAATTCCGACCTGGGGTCGTATTACTGCCGGCAATGAAAAAATTGCTCTGAAACCATCTGCTGGTTTCGAAACAATCGATGGTGACAAAGTTACAACAAAATATCTCATTGAGGGTGTTGATGCATTAAAAACTTCAGATGCTTTAAAAGGCGATGAAGCACAGGATGCAGCAAATAGAGCAGCTTATAAAGCATATGTTGAAAAGAAATATGCTGAAAAGTATGCCGAATATTTAAAAGCTGGTACTGTAGATAAAAACATTGCTAATCTTGATAAGTATAAAGCAGTAGCTCTTGCTATTATTGAAGAAGGTACAATTGCACAGGCTGAAAGATGGGGTACCGAAGGTGAGTTTGATGCACAGTTAGCTGCTGCACCTGGAAGATATGATGTATATGCTGATGCTGAAAAGAGAGCTGCTACTTTCAAACTTGCTACTGACAAAACTGGAGAATTACTCTTTGATGCTGCCGTAATAGACAAGAATATGAAAGATCTGAAAATGAAAGTTTATTATGAAGCAAAGAGTCCTGTTAGCAATGAAGATATTCTTGAAGGCGCTTCCATTACAGCAGATCGTTTCGCTTGGGACAAAGAAGTTGCTTTGGCTCGGACAGAAGCTGATAGAAAAGCCGCTTTAGGTGCAGATGATAAGTATTATGCTCCTGAAAAGGAAAAGATCAATGCTTTATTTGACAAGAGAGTTGATGAAATTAATGCTTGCACAACTTCCAGACAGATTGCTGTTGTAACAAAAGATGATGTAACTGTTCCGAGCACTATCAAAACTGCCGAAACTATTGTTGCTGAGTTCAAAACAGCTTTATCTTCCGGATTAAAAACAGAACTGGAACTTGCCAAGAATTATATTGAAGCAAAAAATCATGGAAAACTGAGCAATGATCCTAACTTAATCGTAATTGATGATAATAGTCTCAATGCTCTGATGGCAGAAACTTTTGCTGAAAACGGTGCAAGAACAAACACTGCTGCTAAGGGTATGATGGATAAGGTTTATGCAGCAATTGAAGCATATCCAGCTCAGGGTGCACAGAAAGCAAATGTAAAGGCTGTTCAGGATGCAATTGATGCATTACCTGCAACTATTACTAATGCTGAAAAAGAAACTGTAAAAGCTGCATTCAATGCATATGAAGCTTTAACTGATCAGGAAAAAGCTAAAGTTGATACAGCAAGATTAAACAAGGCTATTGCAGCATTAAAGAAAATTGCTGAAGATGAAATTAAAGCCGCTATCAAAGCGCTTCCTGCAAAATTAACTGCGGCAGACAAATCTAAAGTAGAAGCAGTACAGGCATTAATCGATGCTTATGATGAAGAAACTCTTTGGGACAATAAGTGGACTAAAGGCGAATTAAAGGACGAATTTGACGCTGTTCGTGCTGCTGAACTGAAAGATGTAATCGAAGCAATTTATAAGCTGGGTGAAAACCCATCTGCTGACGCAGTAAAAGCCGCAAGAAAAGCTTACGATGCATATGTAGAGTATTGGACTGATGCTGAAGCTGGTGATAATGCTGCTGACGATGTCATCAATGATAAGACTTTATTCTATGCAGAAGCACAGGTAAAGGCAAACATTATCAAAGCAACTGAAGCTCTGAAACTGTCCGTATCCACTAAGCTTTACACTAAGTCCAATAAGATTCGTGTAAACTGGAAGGTAAAAGACGGCGATGCTTCCTACATCGACGGTTACCAGGTATACAAATCAACTAAAGCTCAGAAAAACTACAAGTTCATGGGTAAGACTAAGAAATCTTACATGGACAACAAGAAGAACCTGAAGAAAGGTACAAGATACTTCTACAAGGTTAGAGCTTATGTTGAAATCGACGGTCAGAAATACTACTCCGACTGGTCCAACAAGGGCAACAGAATCTACAAATAAGATTCCAAATGAAAACAAATACAGAGGAACGGGTTATCCTGTTCCTCTTGTTTTTGTATCAGACTTTCTATTAAAAAGGGACACAATGCAAATTGTACCGTAAAGAAAGGACAGAGATTATGAAAAAGATATTAGCATTACTTTTGTCTCTTGCAATGGTGCTGTGTATGATGCCTTCTATGGCATTTGCAGCAGATACCGGTCAGACTGCCGTGCCGGAAGATATTAGAGGATACCGCATCAAGTTGACAGAAGACTATACCGAAACTTCCTTGTCATATAACGGGAAAGTGCAGAACCCCGTACTCGGTATTGAAAAAGATACAGAAATCTATACTCTGCAGCAGCTTTCTTCTGCAGGGTATGAGGTAGTCTATTCCCGTAGTGATGGTAAAACTGCGCAGGTCGATGCCGGTTATACGACTGTCACCATAAAAAAGAAAGATGCAGATGCGTCTGAAAATCAGGTGACCGGTCAATACAATATCGCACAGAAGGAGATTAGCCATACTACCATTACTGAGGGATATATGGCTCCCGTTGCTGCAGGCGATGAAATTACAGCAGATAATATCAAACTGAAAGACAGTGAAACCGGGAAAGACCTGATTCCAAGTCGGGATTTTACTGTTTCGGAAACCACAGTAAGCGGCACTGCCGGATCTTACTTTGATGTAACCGTTACAGGCGCCGGAAATTACAAAGGAACCAGAATTGTAAAGTTATCAATCGGTGCAGATCTGAACAGCTCGGATATCACTGTTACAACCTATCCGTCCAAATTTATATATAACGGGAAAGAACAAACCTTTTCATCAGTAACAGTTACCAGCGGAACGGGAACTGCAAAGAAAACACTGGTACAGAATCAGGATTATGTCATTTCTTATAAAAACAATGTAAATGCCGGAACGGCACATCTTGTCATCGAAGGAAGAGGCGCTTATGCCGGACACAAAGAGGTTTCCTTTACCATAGAGCAGAGATCCCTTTCTTCTGTTTCCGTAGAAGCAATCCCAAATCAGGAAGTAAACGGCAGACCGCATCCGGTTATCAAAGATACCGGTCTTTCCGGCTCTCCTGTTTTGACAGAAAACATCGACTATGATCTGGAATGGCTGAACAATGAAAAGGCAGGCACCGCAACACTGATTATCCGCGCAAAACTCGGCGGAAACTATACAGGATATCTTACAAAATACTTTCATGTATGTGAAAAGCTGAACATTACAGTAACACCGTCGCCGATTTCAACCTATACTTACACCGGTTCTGTTATTACCCCGAACTTTACGGTAACCTCGCTCACACCGGGAAAGACTTACGTTCTGAATCGTGATTATGAAGTAAGAGGCGGCAGCAATATCAATGCCGGAACCTATCAGTACTATATCGTAGGAAAAGGCAGCTATGCAGGTGAATTCGGTCCGTTTACTTATACCATCACACCTCGTCTGTTAAGCACAGGTACATTATCCTTTTACGGTGATTCCTTTATCTATACGGGAAGACCTGTGGAGCCTTCTGTAACCGTCATCTGCGGCGGCAGAACTCTGGTAAAGGATGTGGACTACACACTGCATTATTCTGGAAACAACCGTATCGGTACTGCTTCTGTCATTGTCTACGGAAAAGGTAACTATACAGGCTCCCTGACGAAAACCTTCCGTATCATCGGGAAAGATATTTCTTCTGTAAGCGGAACTCTTTCTCAGAGCAGCTACAAATATGACGGACTGGAAAAGAAGCCGGCAGTTACGCTGTACGACGGCACGAAGAAGCTGACGGCAGGTATCGATTACACGGTTTCCTACAGAAACAACCGCAACGCAGGAACAGGTGAAGTCATTGTGACCGGAAAAGGAAACTACGGCGGTACAAAGACACTGACCTTCCGCATCATCGGAAAAGAGCAGAAAGTCACCAGCCGCTACAGCAAGTACTACAGAACACCGGAAAGCGATTCCTTTAACCTGAACGCAGACCACGACGGAGACGGCTACCTGGTTTACAGCAGCAGCGACACCTCTGTGGCAGAAGTTTCCTCAACCGGAAGAGTTACCGTAAAAGGAACGGGAAGAGCTGTGATTACCGTATCCACAGCAGGCACTGTCCGTTATGAACCTGCCTCCAAGAGAATCACCATCGATGTGCGCCCTGTTACACCGGCAGTGAAAGCAGTTTCTGCTGCAAAGGGAAAAGTGAAGGTAACCATCACTAAGGTGGAAGGCGCAACCAAGTACCAGGTGAAATACGGAAGAAACGGAAAGTATAAAAACAGATATATCACCCACAGAGACAACGAGTATGTGAGAATTATCTCTACCATCAAGAATCTGCCGTCCAAAACACACTACATCAAAGTCAGAGCATACAAGACCTTAGACGACGGCACGAGAATTTGGGGCAAGTGGGTTACCAAGAAAGTCAAGGTGAAATAATCTGCGTGCAAAAACACTTAAGGCGGTTCAGTTTGAACCGCCTTGTTTAAAAGGAGACTGTGAAAAAAAGTCTGTAAATTTAATTAACTGATCAATAGCCTTCTAT
>CALBGO010000100.1 GCA_937894585.1 uncultured Eubacterium sp. | reverse complement strand
AAACTGGTGCTTATACTTTCGGAATTTTGGGACATTATCAAAAACGCTTGACATATATTGACATTAGACCCTTTTCCCTTTGGTGCTCAGGGATACTATGGTCTCAGCTGACTCCTAGGTATGAGCTTTTTATCGCACGTACTAGTAAGCACGCTACCTAGGCCTCCCAGGGTAAGACACAAGTCTTTCACCGCACAACCTCTGGATTTACTCTCTTGGCGTTACGTTTACCTTTTGGGCTTCGATTTGTTGAGCAATCTCACCCGCCATTTAGCCTCATATCCAGTTTCTGTTCGTAGGCTCAACGGTTTTGCTACACCACTTCCTCCCCCTAAACATTACTGTCTTCGGCTTGTGGTTCGCTACACTTGGCGGTAAATACCCGTGACGGGACTTTCACCCGTAAGACTTGCGCCATGCCTGGCACACTCAAAAACGACATAGCGATATTTCTATCAACTATGCCGATTTTCTACAAAGATATGAAATTCTTTATTGAAGTGACCTCAAATCCTCTTCAAGTCTGTTTCAATATGAAGCCGCTTATTTTTCTACGATCAGTGCAGTACCCATACCGCCGCCGATGCACAGAGTAGCCAGACCTAATTTAGCGTCTTCTCTCTTCTGCATTTCGTAGATCAGGGAAATCAGAATTCTTGCGCCGGAAGCTCCGATCGGGTGACCTAAAGCGATTGCTCCGCCGTTTACATTAGTCTTTTCAGGATCCAGACCTAATTCTTTTCTTACTGCCAGGGACTGGGAAGCGAATGCTTCATTTGCTTCTACCAGGTCGATGTCTTCCATCTTCAGACCTGCTTTTTCCAGTGCTTTCGTAGAAGCCGGAATAGGACCCACGCCCATGATTTTAGGATCAACACCTGCGGAAGCATAGGACTTGATGGTGCACATCGGAGTCAGACCCAGTTCTTCAGCCTTTTCCTTAGCCATAACTACTAAAGCTGCACCTGCATCATTGATACCGGAAGCATTAGCAGCAGTAACTACGCCGTCTTTCTTGAATGCGCCCTTTAATTTAGCAACTTTTTCCATAGTAGTTCCGAACTTAGGGAATTCGTCAGTGTCGAAGATGACAGGATCGCCCTTTCTCTGCGGAATTTCTACAGGAACGATTTCATCTTTGAATTTGCCTGCTTTGATTGCAGCTTCTGCTCTATTCTGGGAAGTTACAGCGAACTCGTCCAGTTCTTCTCTGGTGATGCCCCACTGTTCTGCTACATTTTCAGCAGTGATACCCATATGATAATTATTGAAAGCATCCCACAGACCGTCATTTACCATCATGTCAACCATCTGTGTATTGTTCATTCTTGCGCCGAATCTTCCTGTAGGAAGTGCATATGCAGTTGCAGACATGTTTTCTGCACCGCCGGCTACGATAATATCAGCGTCGCCTGCTTTGATAATCTGTGCTGCCAATTCAACAGCTCTCAGACCGGAACCGCAAACCTTATTGATTGTCATCGTAGGAACTTCAATCGGAAGACCTGCATCTAAAGACATCTGTCTGGAAACGTTCTGTCCCAGTGCGCCCTGCAGTACGCAGCCCATGATTACTTCGTCAACCATTTCAGGCTTAATACCTGCTCTTTCAACAGCAGCTTTGATTGCAATCGCGCCCAGTTTTCTGGTCGGAATGCCCTTCAGGCTTCCGCCGAAGCTTCCCATAGGAGTTCTGGCTGCACTTACAATTACAACTTCTCTCATTAATATGTACCTCCTTAAAATCAACGCCTTGTCAGGCCTTCGTTAACTTTTTAACTATTGTTAAATTATTCACATATTTCTATTCTACTATATCCGCGGACAAAAAGCAAGAGTATTTCTCCGCCATATGATCAGGCTTCAGCGCCTCTTTTGCCTTACGCAGATTCAAAAGCCCCATATCCTCTTCCCGATTGACATAAATAATCTCATCCGGAAGACTTTTACAGAATTCGCTGCATACTGCCTGATACAGTCCCCTGTAAGTATCGTTTGCTTTCTCAAAATGTTCTACCGCCGTATCGGCTCCGATCCGTTCACCCAAAGCAAAGGCTTCCAGCTTTCCATCTATAAAAACAGCGACGGAGTAAACCTGAGGATGATTCGTAAATTGCAGAAATTCGCCGATAGCTTCCTCTTCCATATTCAGACTCTCCATTTCATCTGCTTCATAGTCCTTTCCTTCTTTAAAGCGTTTTACAAAATCCATTATCTCCGGAATCATAGATTTATCCACAGGCTTTGTTTCGTAGGAAAAATTCTTCAAAAAGTAATTCAGATGATTCTTTTTCTTGTGCAGCGCTCTGCCGCTTAAGGTAATCAGCTTGTCCTTCAGATAAACATATTCGTCGGAATCCCGGTCGTGTTCAAAAGTGATTTCTCCTGGAAAGGCTTCTTCAAGATATCTGCGCATATGCCCGGGAACCAGTTCAACAGAAAACGGAATTTTCCTTTCGCGAAAACGCCGCTGCGCTTCCAGCACAGTTTCACGAAGCTTCGCAGGCTTGTAATCTCCCGTCTTTGTAAGGGGCATCGAAATAATCGCGTTAGGATCTCCTATCATGCAGTCGGCGCCTGCCATGCAGAGATAGTCTCCGATAACCTCCCAGCACAGACAATGGGTATTCCGCCAGATATAATTGGCAAGAAGGGTGTAACCGGCGCCCTTGTACTCAAAGCCGTGAAAATATTCTTTCAGTATTTTTGCATCTTCTTCTGTCATGTTTTCAAAGCTGTGTTTGAAAAGATTCATATATTAAGACTCCATTCTTTCATAATTTCCAGATTTCCGTAATCGGTAAAATCAAACTGCAGCGGCGTAATCACTGCGTATCCGTCCTCCGCCGCATCCATATCGTTTTCTGTTTCCTGCCTCTGCGCGGCAAGCGGCTGTCCCGACAAATAGAAGGTCGAACCCTCTCTTCTGTGAAACCGGTCGTCATAGTATCTTCGCCCCGCAAGAGGAAGATACTTCACTCCTCTGATTTTTTCACCCGGCAGATTGGGCGTATTGATATTTAAAACCACAGAGGAATCCAGTCTGTCCCGGACAAGCTCCATCACATCACATGCCAGCTTCACTGCCGTATCAAAATACACCGCATCGTGATCGTCTACCGAAACCGCCACGGAATGTATGCCGTTTAAGGCTCCCTCTGCTGCGGCGCCCACGGTTCCCGAGTAAAGGGTGTCTCGCCCCAGATTGCTTCCCATGTTAATCCCGGAGTATACCATATCGATAGGAATCCCCTTCTCCGCCAGAAACTGCAGACCGATTTTGGTGCAGTCTGCGGGAGAACCGCTGGTGATATAAGCTTCTTTTGCAGAAGGAAATTCTGTTTCTTCGATAACGACCGGCTGTCCCAGAGTAATAGAATGGCTTTTTGCGCTGCGCTGGCTGTCCGGCGCGCAGACATATACATCAGCCTTTTCAGAAAGCCCGCGCACCAGCGCCTTCAGGCCTTCTGCATGGATTCCGTCGTCATTTACCGCCAGTATGTTCATTATAATGCCATCACCTTTCCGATTGAATCATAAATAACAAGATTCGCTCTGCCGTCATACGGTGTTTCAGTCTTATTGATTAAAACCAGATTTTTTCCGTTGAAATAGTTAATCAGACCTGCCGCCGGGTAAACTACAAGAGAAGTGCCGCCGATAACCAGCGTATCCGCAGAAGAGATAGCGCTGACTGCGCCGCTGATACAATCCTCGTCCAGCATTTCTTCGTAAAGGACCACATCCGGCTTTACAATACCGCCGCATTCGCAGTGAGGAATCCCGTTTTCACAGTGGGATTCATCCATAATATAATCTGTATCATAAAACTTCCCGCACTTTTCACAATAGTTTCTGAGCACACTGCCGTGAAGCTCATAAACTTTTTTGCTGCCGGCTTTCTGATGCAGTCCGTCAATATTCTGGGTCACAACAGCAGAGAGCTTTCCCTCCTGCTCCAGCTTTGCCAAAGCAATATGAGCATTATTGGGCTGTGCATCCGGATAAATCAGATTTTCTTTATAATACCGAAAGAACATTTCGGTATGATTTTTATAAAATGAATGTGAGAGCATAGTTTCCGGAGAGTGTCCGTACTTCTGCTGCGCATGGTACAGTCCGCTTTCCGAACGAAAATCGGGAATATTACTCTCGGTGGAAACGCCGGCTCCGCCGAAGAAAACAATATTTCTGCTTTCATCAATCACTTTTTTTAATCGCTCATCCATCTTGTCAATGACCTCCTTTTACGGTAAAATGCACTTAATTTAATAAGTATACCACACTTCACCGTAAAAAAACAGAAAGGATTTAGAAAGGATTTATATATGCAGAAGTCAATACAAAAACCTATACATCAGGCTGTGCCGCAGCCCCAGAAAAAAACCGCTCTGGTCCTCAGCGGCGGCGGCTCCCGCGGCGCTTATCAGTGCGGCGTATGGCAGGCTCTGACTGAGCTTGGAATCACCATAGACATTGTCATCGGCGTATCAGTTGGTGCAATCAACGGTTCTATGGTCGTACAGGGCGATCCGATTAAAACGGCAAATCTCTGGCGTGAAATGGAGACAGATATGATTTTCGATATCGATGCAGATGCCGGAATTCAGGATTATATCCGGGAGTTTTTCAGAAACCAGGGCGCCGGAACCAGCGGACTTAAGGGACTTCTCCGCCAGTATGTAGATGAAGATGCAATCCGAAACTCTCCCATTGATTTCGGTCTTGTTACCACAGAAATTCCATCTATGAAAGGACACTATCTCTGGAAAGAAGACATTCCCCGCGGCCGGCTTTATGACTACATCACCGCCAGCGCCTCCGCTTTTCCTGCTGTCCGCCCTATCGAAATAGGCGGTCGCTACTATATCGACGGCGGCTACGAAAATAATCTGCCCGTTTCTATGGCTCTTGAAAAAGGTGCGACAGAAGTCATCGCTGTTTATCTGGATGCAGTAGGCAGATTCCGGCCGGCAGAGCTTACGGAGGTTCCAAATCTGACTTTCATTGAAAGCAAGTGGAATCTGGGCGATTTTCTGATTTTCGATACAGCAAATGCCCGGCGGATTCTCCGCATCGGTTATCTTGACGCAATGAAAAAATACGGTATCTATGACGGCAGTTATTACACATTCACCAAGGACGCTTTCGATAAATCCACACTTGCCGCAGCCGACACCGCGGCAAAAATTTTCAGCCTCGATCCGCTGATTCTCTATCGGCCGCAAACTTTTCGGCACTATCTTGCAGAAGCAGTTTCCGGCGCAATTGATGCTGTCTCGGAAGAATTTGAAATTGCGGACCTTGCAAATCCGGCAAAATTAAAACTGCTCTTCAAAACGGTCAGCAAGCCCAATCTGATCCTGCTTCTTGCAAAACTGCTCCGCGAAAAAGGACCCGATATCCTCAATGCTTTGAAGATTCTTCCTCGTATGCTGGACGACGAAATCGCCGCCGCAAAACTGCTGGCACAGTGGGAGTTGGTGTAACCAGTTAGCATTCAAGAATTTGTCCGGTTGAAAATTGAAAATATATACGGATAAAATCAATAAATTTATCCGATTACAATTTCAAAATATATCAGATTAGAATTCGTTAATATGATTGGCTGGAATTGCAAAATATATATGATCACAGTTGTAAAATATATCTGGTTGGAGTATAATAACATCAGAGGTGAATACTGTGAAAAAAAACAATTATATGCCGCGTATGGTTGATGCGCAGCTTGAAACCTATCTCCAAGCCTTTAGCGCTGTCTGCATTGAAGGACCAAAATGGTGCGGTAAAACCTGGACCGCAGCCCATCATAGCAGCAGCCAGCTGTTTCTTGGCGATCCTTCAGGTAATTTCCAAAACAGACAACTTGCCGAGCTTTCTCCTTCTCTGATTTTAGAAGGAAACCGCCCCCGGTTGATCGATGAATGGCAGGAAGTTCCACCTATCTGGGATGCTGTGCGCCATGCTGCAGATCAAACGCCGGAGAAAGGTCAGTTTATACTGACAGGATCATCAACCCCAAATCATAAGGGAATTATGCACAGCGGAGCAGGCCGTATAGCCAGAATCAGAATGCATCCTATGTCCCTGTATGAATCCGGAGATTCCTCCGGTGCTGTCTCACTAAGTCAGCTCTGCTCCGGAAAGTTAATACCCGCTATGACCGGCGAAGTAAGTCTGAGAAAACTAACCGAACTGATTGTCCGCGGAGGCTGGCCGGGCTCCCTTCATCTGCCTTTGGAGCAGGCAGCTCTGCTTCCCCATGAATATATAACAGCCATTATTGAAGATGATGTTTATCGAATTGACGGTATTAAGAGAGACACTTCAAAGATGCGCCTTCTCTTACAATCTCTCGCCAGAAACGAAAGCACTACAGCAGCCAATCGAACACTGAAAAGTGATATCGAAAAAATAGGAGATGAAAACATCGATGCTGAAACAATAAACGCATATCTGGACATTTTCAATAGATTGTTTATCATTGATAATCAGCCGCCTTTTTCAACTTCCGTCCGTTCGTCTGTCCGGATCAAACAGGCGGTAAAACGACACTTCGCAGACCCCTCCCTTGCCTGTGCACTCCTCAATATAAGTGCAGACGGCCTGATTCAGGATTTAGAAACCCTTGGGTTTCTTTTTGAAGCCTTGTGTGAGCGGGATCTGAAAATTTACGCAGAAACCTTTGGCGGCAGACTATACCATTATCAAGATTATAGAAACCGTGAAATCGATGCAGTGATTGAACTGCCGGATGGAAAATGGTGCGCCTTTGAAATCAAACTGGGTGCTCATCAGATTGATGCCGCCGCACAGGCTCTTTTAAAACTCCATCAGGAAATTTCAGAAGATCCAAAAGGAAAGCCCCCGGCAGTCCTCTGCGTATTATGCGGTTTGTCAAATGCCGCCTACCAGCGTCCGGACGGAGTTTTCGTCGTTCCGATTACTGCACTGAAAAACTGATTTTTCTTTATTACTTCCGATAGGCACATCGCGCTGTAAGTCAAAAAACGCTGTGACATTGATAAATTGAAAAAATCATGATATACTATACAGAAAAGTAGCGACGCATCCGTCGCAAGTACAAGGTGGTTATAATGATTAAACGAGATTTTTATTTGAACCGTATGATTCATCATATGTGGAACGGCGAGGTCAAAATTATTACCGGTATCCGCCGATGCGGAAAGTCAGTACTGCTGTTTGACTTATTCTATGAATACCTTCTCTCACAAGGAATTCAGGAGAACCATATCATAAAAATCGTATTGGACCAGAGACGTTACTATAAGTTCAGAAATCCAATCACTCTGTGTGAGTATATCGAGACTCTTATTTCAGAAAAGAAAAATGAGAGGTTTTATCTTTTCATTGATGAAGTTCAGCTTACTGGTAAGGTTGTCGACAAAGAAAATGGCGGCATTGAAATTTCTATCTATGATATGCTGAATGAACTCAGAGCGTATAAGAATTTGGATGTATATGTTACCGGCAGTAACTCTAAAGGATTGTCTAAAGATATCGCCACGGAGTTCCGCGGCCGTGCTACTCAAATCCATGTATTTCCGCTGTCCTTTGAGGAGTTCTACTCGCATACAGGCGGCAATGAGGGGGAGGCTCTGAATGCCTATATGCTTTACGGCGGCATGCCGCGCCTGTTGACACTGACAGACGAGAAGGACAAAAAGGATTACCTTTCCTCCCTCTACAGCGAATTGTATATAAAGGATATTGTAGAGCGCAATGGTATCGAGCGCGAGGATATTCTGAATGACATTTTAGATTTCCTCGCTTCACAGATTAGTTCTCTGACCAATCCTACGAATATTGCCAATGCGCTGACCAGTATGAAAACCGAAAAGGTTAACTCCACTCTGGTTTCCAACTATGTACAGCATATCATCGATTCATTCCTTATTTCGATGGCAAAGCGCTATGATGTGAAGGGAAAGAGTTATTTCAAATATCCGAACAAATATTACTATACGGATATCGGCCTTCGTAATGCCCGATTGAATTATCGCCAGTTCGATCCCGGCCACATTATGGAAAATATCATCTACAACGAACTTCTGCGACTGGGATATTCCGTTGATGTCGGTGTAGTGACCGACCGTACCGGCGGTGCAAATGTACAGAAAGAAATTGATTTCATTGTCAACAATGCAGATAAAAAAATCTATATCCAGTCAGCTTTCCGGATGGATACCGACAAAAAAGAATACTCTGAACTTACATCGCTGATGCTGACAAAAGACTTCTTTAAAAAAATCATTGTCCGCATGGATATTCCTCATAATTTCTATGATAACAACGGAATTTTCCATTGCAATCTGATAGACCTGCTGCTTGGTCGTGTGGAACTGTTCTAACCGGGATTCTTTTATATGCACAACTGCCTATAAAGCTAAAAGGAGCTGTCGCATTAACGAATAAAAAGCGTTAGTGCGGCGCCCTTTTTATGTACGCAA
>CALBGO010000099.1 GCA_937894585.1 uncultured Eubacterium sp. | reverse complement strand
AAAAGACCTGCATTGCGGTACAGAGATTTTTCTGTTTCGATAATGCAGGTCTTTTTATTATGGTATTTTGTATTGAGTTCTTATGCTGTCAGCATCATTTCCAGAGAATTATCTGTAAAGAAGGTATTTGCGTTATAAAGGAACATGACCTGTGTGATGCTTTCCGATTTGATGATATCATCGATATTATCGTAGAAATATCGGGGATCGACCACAACGATTTCTCTGAAATTCTGCGCTAGAAAAGGAATCATACTGTTGGCGTAGGAGTCTTTTACAAGGAGGAGACGTTCGGAATTTTCAGTCGGCGTTTTGATTGTATAAATCGGGTGATTGCTGCCGCCGAACACGGTGTAGGCATCCTTGGAATCCAGATTATCCAGCTGGTAAAACTCAGTGGTTTTTGTTTTGGTATCGGCGTAATAAATCACCGAATTGTTATAGTCTTTGTCTTTATTCGGCATATAAATGACCAGTGGATCGTTTTTTCCGTTGGTGAAGCCGCTCTTTGAAGCGAGGGTTCCTCTGAAATCATTTTTTACCACATAGCGTTTATAGCTGACTTTATCATCCAGTTTCATAGTTTTTACAGCGTGCTTGTAGGCTAAAAATGCGCCGTCCGTTGTCCAGTGGTGGTCTGTTCTGTAGTAGAGCTGTGTTTCATCACTTTCAGACTCTTTTTCAAGGGTTTTGCGCACATCGACAGGCGTATAGCCGGCCTCGCTGATTTCTTTATAAAACCGGTCGATATACTTGTCCTGATCCGGTGTTTTGACAAAGGCCGGAAGTTTATTTTCCAGGATATTGGCAGCGTTGGGCGCCAGTAAAAAGTACATATCCAGGTTTTTGTAGTGCCGCTTAAACTGTTTCAGACCGGATACGGTGCTTTTCATCCATTTATCAGAAGGAACTGTGACAGATTCCATCAGGTAGCTGTCCTTGCAGCGATAGACTCCGTTTGATTCCAGTTTTCCCGTGGTAACATCGGAGGCGGTCTTGATTTTGATGAATTTATTTCTTCCTAAGAACTGGTCGTTTACATAGGTTTCCAGTTTGGATTCGTATCTTCCTTCGGTATAAGATGAGAAAGAAAAACCAGGAAGCTTCTGCAGCACTCTGTTTTCCTCATTTGAAAAACTCTTGTCGGGAACAAGGAGATTGATGATGAAAACAGCAGCCAGAATACCGATGAAACAGAGTCCCAGTATTTGATCTGTAGATTTTTTCTTCATATTGTTGTTTTCTCCATATATGTTTTTTCGGTCGCTTGTTGTTTCTGTTATTTCAGGCTCGGAAGCTGTGCTTCTTAATTATACCAGGAATACCGGATTTTCGATATTTCCCATTAGAATCTGAAATACAGGAACGGGTTATAGCTGCTGAATATCAGGTAAGCCGTACAGAGAACCAGTAAACCGAGAATCAGAATATTGCTTACGGTGCTGAATTTCTTTGTCAGAATTTCAAACTGTTTCATCGGTTCCGGCGTTGCGGTGATACAGCCGATGAGAAGGAAAATCCAGTTGGTTCTGAGTATATACATAGTCCGGATGTTTGCAAAAGGCACATCGCCTGCAAAGAACAGGACTTTCAGATAGTCAAGGGCGGAGGAAAGGTCCTCGCAGCTGAAAAATACCCAGCCTATCATAACAATCAACATAGCATAGATATGCTGCGCTGCAGACGGCAGCTTTTCAATATACTTTCCGAGAAAGTACTTTTCAATAATCAGCAGTATACCGTAATATAATCCCCAGGTTACGAAATTCCAGCTTGCACCGTGCCAAAGACCGGTCAGAGACCAGACGATGAGCAGATTGAGAATATGTCTTGCTGTGGATACCCGGTTTCCTCCGAGAGGAATATAGACATACTCTCTGAACCAGGTAGATAAAGACATATGCCAGCGCCGCCAGAATTCCGTAATTGTTTTGGAAATATACGGGTAATTGAAGTTTTCGAGAAATTCAAATCCGAACATTTTTCCGAGACCGATGGCCATATCGGAGTATCCGCTGAAGTCAAAATAAATCTGCAGCGTGTAGGCAATGATTCCGATCCAGTGGGTAAGGACCGAAATTTCATCGCCTGTCATTGCGAGAACACCGGCATGAATGGCGCCCAAGTTATTTGCAAGTATTACTTTCTTTCCGAGACCGATAATAAAGCGGCGGGTGCCTGCGCCGAATTTTTCCAATGTAACCTCTCTGTTGTTCAGTTGCAGGGCGATATCCTTGTATTTTACAATCGGACCGGCAATGAGCTGCGGGAACAGGGCCAGATAAAGAGCAAATTTCAGCGGATTTACCTGAATTTTCACATTGCCTCTGTATACATCAAAGATATAAGACAGCGCCTGGAAAGTGTAGAATGAGATTCCGATAGGAAGAGCCAGTGCTGTATAGGAAATATGGGTTCCTAGAATTCCGTTGATGGTATCCATAAGGAAGCCGTAATACTTAAAGAAGGAGAGAATGAACAGGTTGACAATAACGGTAAAAATCAGTGTTTTCTTTCCGCTTTCGCCCCATGCTTTTTCTCTTCCGATATCGATGGCCATAAAGTAATTGAATATGGCACTGAACAGCATCAGGAATACATAGACCGGCTCTCCCCAGCTGTAGAAAAAGATACTGGCAATGAGAAGAACTGCATTTTTAGCTTTTTTCGGTACGATAAAATACACTAAAAGTGTAATCGGAAGAAAATAAAAGAGGAAAATGATACTGCTAAACAGCATCTGTAAACACCTCCTTTATCGTATCGGCATTTTTGCCGGTGGCGTAGAACAGGTATTTGCCCTTAGTTATTACAATGGAATTCTTTAAAAGAGCTACCTGCTGCGGTCCATAGCCTTCAAAAGTAGAAATCTGTGAGTCAATTCGCTTTTCGACTGCGTCTTTGACTGCGTTAAGGTCATCTTTGTGATTTGCTTTTATAATGAGAATCTCCTCTACGCTGAGGGCTTCTTTTCCTTTATAGTAAATGTGTGAATCGTACTGCTCATAATCCAGATTGAAAAAATGCATTAAATCCCGGTTGCTGCATTTTTCCATTTTTTCGATGTCGGTGTTTTTTATAAGTTGTTTTTCAATGTCTTTCATGGGTATATCTTTTGCGCTTCCGTCTGCGTAAACGCCTATCAGGAATGCGGCTAAGATGATTACAAAGATTGCTTTTTTTGTCATTAGAGACCTGCCTTTAAAATCATATTGTTCAGCCAGAGCGGGTAATAATCCGTGGTTACATGGATTCCGTCGCCGGCATAGTATTCGGGATGTTCTTCGATGATGTAAGTGTTGTCAATGTAAGTCAGATTCAGGTCCTTACACATCTGCTTCAGCGCATTGTTGAATTTTTTATAATTTCCGAGAATGCTGTTGGACTCTATAGCTTCCTTGCTCGGCGTCGAAATACCGTTGATCAAAATAATGGTATCCGGCGAAGTTTTTTTGAAATCCTTTATCAGACTTTTATATTTTTCGATAAAGTTTTGGACATTGCCGTTATAGTTTCCCATGTCATTCATGCCGAACGCGAAGAAAGCAAAGCCGGGATAGGTGTTTGCCGCTGAAGAGAATAAATCTTTTCCGTTAATAATGGAAGCACCGATTTTGCAGAATACCTGCTCAGAGCCCAGCCATCCGTAATCTGCAAGACCTTCTGTAATGGAATCTCCGATTACCGCACTGGTTGAGAAGATTTTTCTGTACTGATCAACAGAAAGACTTTTATCAACATCAAAGGTGCCGAGAGCCTCGGTGCGTTCAAGCTTTTTGACCTCGGCTTCAACGGTGGTTACCTTGGAATAGTCAAAAGTTGCGATGGTAGAAATATTGGTTTTGATTTTTGCATCATCATAGTCGGCATCTTTGTTTCCCTTTATAAAATGCAAAGAAAACAGAACTGCCAAAATGAACAAGACTGCAATAAAAATAAGAAATTTGGTACTGCTTTTTGCTTTTTTCATAGTGATATTTTCCCCTCCCCTGATTTAATAATACCTATATTATGATACCAAAAAAAGTGTAAAAATCAATAGAAGCGTGTCGCTTTTTTTCTTAAGTTTTCTTAAGGGGAAAGGCTTGATTTCGCACTTTCGGGCGAGGCCCAAAACGCTCGGAGACTGGTTTTAAATAGGGGATCAAGTAAAAGATTAAGGGTTAAAATAAAAGAAATTCGGTCATCCAAACGGAAGAACGAATTTCTTTTGAGAAAGGGATTAAATATAAGATGCGATGAAATCTCCGGTTTCTTTTGTTCCGATGAAAGAACCGCCCGCAGCGATATCAGGAGTTCTGTGTCCTGCTGCGAGGAATTTCTTCACGGCAGCTTCGACAGTATCTGCTTCTTCGGAAAGGCCGAAGGTGTAGCGGAGCATCATAGCTGCGGAGAGAATAGCGGCTATCGGGTTTGCCAGATTTTTTCCGGCAATGTCGGGAGCGGAACCGTGAACCGGTTCGTACATACCGAAGTTTCCTTCTGCAAGGCTGGCGGAAGGTAGCATACCGATGGAACCGGTAATCTGGCTTGCTTCGTCTGACAGAATATCTCCGAAGATATTGCTGGTTACCAGAACATCGTACTGCTTCGGATTTCTTACAAGCTGCATGGCAGCATTGTCCACATAGAAGTTTTCAAGCTCTACTTCCGGATAGTCTTTGGCAACTTCGGAAACAATTCTTCTCCAAAGACGGGAGCTTTCCAATACATTTGCTTTATCTACGCTGGTTACTTTTTTGTTTCTCTTCATTGCCATATCGAAAGCAACTTTTGCGATTCTGCGTACTTCTTCTTCGGCGTACTGTTCCACATCATAAGCGGCAGGACCCAATTCGGTTTCCGCAATCGTGCCTTTTTTGCCGAAGTAGATGCCGCCGGTCAGTTCTCTGACAACTACGATATCAAGACCGCCTTCTAAAATTTCCGGTTTCAGAGGGGAGGCGCCAGCCAGTTCATCAAAAACCATGGCAGGGCGCAGGTTTGCGAAAAGACCAAGTGCTTTTCTAAGACCTAAGAGAGCCCGTTCCGGACGATTATCGCCGGGCAGATTATCCCATTTCGGTCCGCCCACAGCGCCTAAAAGCACTGCATCCGCAGATTTGCAGACTTTTACAGTTTCATCCGGCAGGCATTTTCTGGTTTCGTCGATGGCGCAGCCGCCTGCGAGAACATAATCGTATTCAAACTTATGGCTGAACTTTTCACCGATTTTGTTTAAGATTTTTAACGCTTCGTCAGTGACTTCCGGGCCAATGCCGTCGCCTCTGACTACCGCAATTTTATATTCCATGGGAAATCTCCTTTGCTATTATTTTTCCTGTGCATTTACATAGTTTACAAGGCCGCCTGCGGCAATCATTTTCTGTAAAAATTCCGGAAACGGCTGAGATTGATATTCAGTGCCTTTGGACTGATTATAGATGATGCCGGTCTGAAAATCTACTTCTACAGTATCGCCTTCCTCAATATTTTCAGCGGCTTCTTTACATTCCAGAATCGGAAAGCCGATGTTGATTGCGTTTCTGTAGAAAATTCTTGCGAAGCTTTCTGCAATGAGACAGCTGACTCCGGCGGTTTTCAGCACCAGAGGCGCATGTTCTCTGGAAGAGCCGCATCCGAAGTTTTTGCCGGCGACCATAATGTCGCCCGGATTCAGTCTTTCGGTAAAGGTCGGGTCGATGTCTGCCATGGCATGAGCTGCAAGTTCCTTTGCATCAAAGGAGTTTAGGTATCTTGCGGGGATGATTACATCAGTATCTACATTATCACCGTATTTTAAAACTTTGCCTTTTACGTCCATTATTCTTCTTGTATGATGTATTTAGTCCAAATACATCAATACTCTCCTTTCTTCTCAACT
>CALBGO010000098.1 GCA_937894585.1 uncultured Eubacterium sp. | reverse complement strand
TAAGCGTTTTCAACGCTCTGAGATATTTTTTTAATCTTCAACTGTCAAACTCCCGAGAAAAATAAGAAGAAATTACGATTCAAATGAAAAAAAAGCTTGTAATGAGTGGTATAGTTGTGATATAATATCGCTTGTTCGATATGAATAAACTTATTTTAGAAGAAATGCAAGGCATGCTTAACATATTGTAAGGAGGTGCGGTAGATGTCAAGAAAATGCGAAATTTGCGGTAAAGGACAGGTGTCCGGTAATACTGTTTCCCATTCCAACAGACACACAAGAAGAAAGTGGAATGCAAACATTCAGACTGTTAGAATCAATGATAACGGTACTGTAAGAAGAGCTAATGTATGTACAAGATGCATCAGATCTAACAAGATCAACCGTGCCATCTAATGTTGCAAAGACAAGACCCGCTTAAGAGCGGGTTTTCTTTTTGCAGTTTTACCAGGACTTGCGCAGGACTTGCCGGCGTGTAGGAAACACTGCCTGAACGTCCTTTAAAAAGCGGCTTTTCTCTGATATCGAAACTTGTGGAATACCGGTACGGCTTTTTCTGATATCGAAGCTTGTAGAAAACCGGTACGGCTTTTCCGGCGTATCGGAACCCCTATTTTCGCAAAAGTGCAATGCCGCAGACGACAAGGACTGCACCCAGCATAAGAATCCAGGCTTTTGGCGGAAGAAAGAAGGCACAGACGGTGACAATACCGAATACGATGAGTACAAAGCCGATATCCTTTGCTTCTTTATAATGGCAGATCGGCTTTCTTTTTTTATTGTAATTATTATAATTTCCCATATGACCACCCCTGATATTCTATGTCGTAAGGCGCCGGATTGTGACAGAAGAACTTGCACTTTTTCGGCGGGTCAATTAAAATAGAGGAAATAAAGAAACAATCAGAACAATAAAAGTGTCTGATGGGGATTCGGGAGGTAAGAATCTTGACAGTATCAAAACAAACAGAACTGGGAACGATTTCTGTATCCAATCTTTTTTATGCGCAGATCATCAGAGAGAGTTTTGAGCAGGAGTCCTGTCTGGGAAAAATTTGGGCGGCTACCAGAAAAGGAAGACAGATCGGAAGCGATCAGAAATTCAGCGTCGGCGAATTTGCTTCTCATATTGAAGCTGAAAACAGCTTTGACGGTGCGGGCGTTGATTTGGAGTTTTCCGTTATCGTTCGGTTCGGAACCAGTATCCGCAAACTTACAGATGATGTCTGCAGCTATATCGCGGAAACTCTTTATGAAAAGCAGGGCAGAAAGCCCAATCAGATTAAAATTCATATTGTCGGCGTCAGATCCAGACAGACGGCACGGCGGAGCTTAGAGGTGATTAAGAGATATGCAGCTGACTGACAGGATAAGCAGTCTGAAAGGAATCGGACCTAAGAAGGCAGAGAGTTTTGCAGCGGCGGGAATTGAAACCCTGGAGGACTTTCTGCATTTTTTTCCCAGGAAATATGAAGACAGAAGAACGGTGACACCGGCTGCGAAGCTTTCTCCGGGAAAAGACTTTCTCTTTGCGGGCACAGTCATATCCCGCCGGTATGCAGGAAGTCCATACAAAAAAAACACACCGCTGACGCTTCTTGTTTCTGACGGAACCGGTACGGTGGAAGTGGTGTTTTTCAACGGCAGATATATTGCAAAGCTTTTTAATATCAATCAGGAATATACATTTTTTGGGAAGGTTACGGAGAATTTCGGAAGACTTCAGATGGTTCATCCGGAATTTCATAAAAAGGGAGATGCAGACGATATCAGGGGCATTGTGCCTGTTTATCCGCAGATTCCCGGTATTTCTCAGAAAGAAATCAGAAAGCTGCAGAAGCAGGTTTCCGTTCTTTACCCCTGTCTTTCAGAATGGATACCGGGATACATTGTAGCGGAGAACCGTTTGGCAAGCCCCGATTTTGCAATAAAAAATATGCATTTTCCCGAAGACAGCGCAAAAATGCTGCAGGGTAAATTCCGATTGATTTTCGAAGAGCTTCTGACACTGGAAACAGGGCTTTTGTATATTAAAAATGAAAGCAGAGAAGGCTGCGCGGGACCTGTTATTGACGGCAGATGCGCGCAAACCTTTATAGACGGACTTCCTTTTGAACTGACAGAGGGACAGAAATCCGTCTGGGAGGATATGAAGCGTGATCTGGCTTCGGAAAAGGCGATGAACCGGCTGATTCAGGGTGATGTGGGAAGCGGAAAAACCGTTGTAGCGGAAGCGGCGATGTTTGCTGCTGCAAAGTGCGGATTTCAGAGCGTGATGATGGCGCCGACGGAGCTGCTTGCGAAGCAGCATTTTGAATCCCTGTCAAAGGATTACGGGCCTTACGGGATTTCAGTCGGTCTTTTATGCAGCTCTATGAAAGCCGCGGAAAAAAGAGAAACTCTGAAGAGACTTTCTGAAGGGGAAATCGAAATTCTGGTCGGCACCCATGCCGTGATTCAACCCGATGTAATTTTTAAAAATCTGGGTATGGTAATTACAGACGAGCAGCATCGTTTCGGCGTCAATCAGCGGAGTCTTCTGTCAAAAAAAGGTGAAAACCCCAATGTTCTGGTTATGACAGCAACGCCGATTCCGAGAACTCTTGCGGTAATTCTTTACGGAGATCTTGATATTTCTCAGATCCGAACTATGCCGAAAGGTCGCAAAGCTGTTAAGACGAAGGTGTTCCACGGTGAAGAACGGGGGCTTGTCTACAGCTTCGTCAAAAAAGAACTGGCAGCAGGCAGACAGGCTTATGTGGTTGCGCCGCTGATTGAAGAATCGGAGAAAGTAGATGCAAAATCCGCAGAAGAAGTCTATAAAGAGCTTTGTAATAAATTAAAAGGTTTTTCTGTGGCGCTGGTTCACGGCGCGATGAAACAGGACGAGAAAGATTTTGTCATGGGAGAGTTTGCGCGGGGTGCAGTGGATGTGCTGGTATCCACTGTAGTAATTGAAGTAGGCATCAATGTACCTAATGCTTCAGTTATGGTAATTGAAAACTCCGAGCGGTTCGGTCTTGCGCAGCTGCATCAGCTTCGCGGGAGAGTCGGAAGAGGACAGGCTCAGTCCTACTGTTTTCTGATTTCCGGTAAAGAAAGTGAAATTGCTTCGGAGAGAAACAGGATTATGGAAGAAACTTCAGACGGATTTGAAATTGCGGAAGCGGATTTGAGTCTGCGGGGGCCGGGAGAGATTTTCGGCACCAGACAGCACGGACTTCCCGAAATGCATATAAGCGACCTTGTTCGCCACGCGGATGTTCTGGAAAAAGCCAAAAATGCGGCAAGAAAAATTATAGCAGAGGATCCGGCGCTTTCAGCTCATTCACAGAAGCAGCTGAAACAGAGGGTGCAGAAAATGTTCGGCGAGGATATTAAGTTAGAGCTTTAAATCTGTTTTCTACTGAATTTTAACCAAATATTACAAGTTATAGAAACCTCCGGTCAGGTTACAATAAGACTGTAAACAGGAGGTGAAAACAATGAATTTACAGCAGAAAACAAATAGTGCAAGCGTAAAGCCGGCATTAAACAACCTGAAAACAGAGGTTGCAAACGAACTGGGCCTGTCCAACTACGAACAGGCTGACAAGGGTAACATGACCGCAAGACAGAACGGTTATGTTGGTGGCTATATGACTAAGAAATTAGTCGAAATGGCTGAAAATCAGTTAGCAGGAAAATAAACAGCCTGCAGTATCCGTTATAACTCGCAGTTGGAGAAGGGACTGTCTCAATTCATTTTGAGATGGTTCTTTTTCGTTTAAGCCTTCGGCGATCGGATATGCCCCAAATCTCCTGCAAACTGTATTTTGGGCAGAATGAGGGGGATTTTTAACGGCAAGCAGGGGGGGTATATGAAAGAGAGGAGGGTTACTTTTTTTGATTTTGCACCGATTGACAGGGAAATATTTCCTGTAAATGATGAAATTTGCTCTAAAACAAGCACAAAAATGGAATATAATGGAAATCAATATAAATATAGGAATCTATCCCCTTATATTTTCCGGCAAAAATCCCCTGTAAAAGTAGAACAAAGGGAGTAGGCGGGAGATTTCCCCGGCTCAAACAGCGAAATATACGGGGTGAGGGTATAGGTGCCGGGGCGAATGAGACCGAGCTGGAATCTTAAGGGCAACCTATATTGGAAGGCCGAGGGAAATATGTATTGAAAACCAAGGGTAATATGCATCGAAGCTTTAAAGCAATCTGCATTGAAATTTTAATGAAAAAAATAATAGATACTTAGAAGAAAAAACTGTCGTCACGGTGAAAAGCTGCGGCGGCAGTTTTCATCAATATTGACAGCTTGAAGATATGACAAGGGTTTCGGTAATTTTGACAATGTGATATGTAGGTGATTTTGCTAATGTGATGCCCCTTGCGGTTGGACGGAAAAGAAAAAAGCGATATGGATTGCAAAAATTGTAAATAAATTACAATTATGACTTGGTTTTCACAGATGGTTCTGATATAGTTAATATTATCAATAATGGTATATATTTACATTAGAAAGAGCGGGAGAAAAAGTAGAAAAAAGGAGAAATATGGATAAAAAGGAACCGAGGATTAAATTTCCGTTTTCCAATCAGACGATATTCGCTATGGTGATGAACGATGAGGGCAGATGCAAGGCTTTTCTGGAGAAAATCTTTCCGGATAAGAAGGTCAGCGAAATCAAACTGTCGCAAAACAGCTTCGTAGAAGAGGATGCGGGCGCGAGAGCAGAAGCCGAAAAAATGATTCTGAATACGCCCTTTCACAAGAGCGTGCGCCTTGATGTACTGTTTGAAGGAGACCAAAGCTGGTATGATATTGAATTTCAGTCGGAGAATACAGACGATATTCCAAAGCGGAGCCGTTATTACCACAGTATGATCGATACCCATATTTTAGAGCCGGGAGAAGCCTATGCCAGACTGTAGCCCTGCTATGTGATTTTTCTGTGCAGGTTCGACTTGTTCGGGAAGGGAAAAGCGGTTTATCAGTTTCAGAATTATGATATCAAAAACCGGTTGTTACTTGGAGATGAATCGTATACAATAGTATTAAACAGTAAAGCAGAGGCAGGCAGCATTCCCAAAGAGCTAAAGGCGCTGTTTAGCTACATTAATGAAGGAAAAGTTAATCCGGGCAGAGATGACTTTATAGATGAAGTGCATCAAAAGGTTCTGGAACTGAATGGAGATGAGAAACTGATGGGCGTAATGACACTGGAAATGGACCGCAGAATGCGGGAGGACTGGGCAGAAGAGCGGGCAGACGCGAAGGTCTGCATCAAGGCATTCGGGTATTTGTTCTGAGTAATCAAAGGGCAGGTAATTCAGAGACAAAGATTAAAGAAGAATTGATGGAGTGGTTTAATCTGTCGGAAGAAGATGCGAAGGCATATATAAAGAACTAAGACTTCCCATACCCAAAATGGGCATCGCACCTTGAAAATTCAATATTTC
>CALBGO010000097.1 GCA_937894585.1 uncultured Eubacterium sp. | reverse complement strand
TATACGCCTCTACCCGCGTAAACTGACAAATGAAATGACAGTTCACAATGAAGACGGCGGTTAATTGAATCTGCAAGGTATAAGCAGAGTATTTTTGGATATGATTAATTTTAAAACGATATATTGGAATAGAATTAAATTCATTTAATTCTATTGTTGTTTTTTAGATATAAGTATGCTACACTGATTCTGGAAGGATGTGGTACGGTATGTTAAAACGGGAAATTTATCTGGAAAAAATCCGCCCATATTATGATTCGGAGCTGATTAAGGTTATTACAGGTCTGCGCCGATGCGGAAAATCTGTGCTTTTGGAGCAAATCAGGCAGGAACTTTTGGAAAAGGGAATTGCTGAAACCCATATTATATATATCAATTTTGAGGATTACCGTTATAGGAAGCTGGCTGATCCGGAGCTTTTTTATCAGTATATTGAAGAGAAGATTGATGACAGCGGCAAATTTTATCTGATGTTTGATGAAATTCAGCATGTTACGGATTTTGAGCCTGTGGTAAATTCCTTTCGTGCGACGCACAATGTCAGCATTTTTATAACCGGCTCCAATGCTAAGCTGCTGTCCGGAGAGCTGGCGACACATTTAGGGGGGCGTACATTGTCCTTCCGTATGATGCCGTTTAATTTCAAAGAATACTGTCAGCTGCACAGCGGACGCGATAAGAGGGAACTTCTGCGCGAATATATGCAGTATGGAGGAATTCCTATCGTCAGCTTGGCGGATACGCCGGAAATGAAAGAGGAAATTCTGGCAAATCTGTACGACTCCATTGTGCTGAAGGATATTGTTATGCGCAATAAAGTTGCCTCACCCAGTGCATTGGAAAAGGTTTTGGAGTTTCTGACGGCAAATTCCTCTTTGACGATTTCCGGGCAGAGTATCGCCCGTTCGCTCAGTGATCGAACACAGAAGGTGACAGCGCCGACGGTATATGACTACATCAGGTATATCGTTGATTCATGCATTATGAATAAAGTGGAACGCTATGATATTCGGGGAAAAAAAGTTCTGGCTTTTGAAGAAAAAACATACATTTGCGATTTGGGATTTTTTAATCTGAAAAAAAACAGAATCAAATTCGAATACGGTTCTATGGTGGAAACTCTAATATATAACGAACTGATTGCAAGGGGATACCGAGTATATATCGGAAAAACCTACAAGGGAGAAGTAGATTTCATTGCTCAAAAAGGCAGCAAAAAAATATATATTCAGGCTGCATATCATTTAGACAGTGAAGAAACGGTCAGCCGTGAATTCGGCGCTTTTGCGGACATTCGTGACAACTATCCGAAATATGTAGTCTCCTACGATGACTGGCAGATGGATGATATCGACGGAATTATTCACTTGCCTCTGATTGATTTTCTTTTGAACGAAACTCTCATTTAAAATATAAGATATGTCGTAAAGTCACACAGCCTCGCAGCGCTATATTTCAACTCCTTTTGCTTGCGCAAAACTCATGGGGGAAGTATAATTAAAATAGACAGTAAATTTTCAGTCACAAAATAGAAAGGCGCTTCGCCGACAAAATTATGCAAAAGAAAACCGTTGTCAGATTTGAAGGAGTGGTTTAAGGATGAAAGATGAAACAGAAAAGATTTTCTATGATTTTCAAAAGTTTTTAGAACAGCAAGAGGCAGAGCCGCAGAACGAAAAGGAATTAGAAGAATATGTGGAACAGTTTATGGAAGCCTTTAATAAAAACGCAGAAACGGACGCAGGCAAATCTCGTCGAAAGCCGCAGACTTCTGAAGATTATATGGATCTGGCCATGGAGGCAGACAATGCGGAAGATGCACTGATTTATGCAAAGCGCGCACTCATGAAAGATAAAGATAATCTGGATGCTGAAGTGATGGTAGCTGAACTTTCTGCAAAGAGCGGCGATGAAATGCAGAAAAGCTATAGGAAACTTATTAAAAAAGCCGAGAAAAAGCTGGAGGCCCAAGGGCTTTGGGATGAAGAATCTTTCGGTATTTACTGGGGAATCTGGGAAACGCGTCCCTATATGCGTCTGAGATATAATTATATAGAGTTTTTGATTGGTCAGGGGAAGCGTCGGAAGGCTATTGCAGAATGCGAAGATATGCTGCGGCTTTGTAAGAATGATAATATAGGGATCCGGTATAAACTGATGCATTTGTACGCCTTTTACGAAGATGAGGTTTCAGCGCAGAAGCTGTATAAAAAATATGAAGGCTATCGGGACACAATGATGCTGCTGCCTTTCATTTTGCTGTATTACCGCCTGGATGATTATGTGCATGCGAAAAAGTATCTGAAACTGTTGTGCAGTGCAAATCCGGAAACAGAAAAATTCTTTTTAGATATGTCTGATGATGAAATCGAAGATTCTTTAGAAGAAATGGCGGAAATGGGTGCTTATGCTTTTGCTTCGGTCGAAGAGTTTCTGGCGGCAATCAGTGAAAATCAGTACCTTTATATGACAACATCAGGATTTGCAGAATGGATTGTGCAGACTTTAAAAAAACTGTAAGATATCCGGCGGTATGCCGTATCTTGCAAATCTTTCCTATGCAGAAGAGCCTTCAAAACTTTATCTGCAGGATTTATTCAATTCCGTGCAGCTGAAAGATATTATGAAACGGCATCAACTACCGCAATATCCGGGATTTTCTTCTAATGAAAATTTGGAATTAATTTGCGGCAGAGACAATTATGATGCTGACCAATACTTTGGGCTGCAGTTTAATGGCGCTGAAAGAACAGGTATATTCATTTCCGGACGAAGCGCTTATTTAAAAAGACCGGCTATTGCCCCTGCCTTTTGGTACAATAAAAACAGAAGGAAAAGAAGTTTTATGATTTGGAGAAAGCCCTATGGATTATTCACTGATGAATAAGGATCGTCGGATTTTAACTTTTTCGACATATAAAACTGAATACGGCGGAACACGGGCACGAGATATCAAGGTCTTGGAACCGGATTGTCTTCCTGTAGAATATACAGGGGATATCATTCGTTTTATTGAACGAAGAAAAGCGCCGAAACACCGCAAATACATTCAGGGAATTCTTAAGCAGCTTGGTGCCGAAGATGTAGATGGATTCATTAAGGTCAGCCGGGGAGCATCTCTTACAGACACATTCTGGGTAAGAGATGATGCTGCTCCTCTGACATGGGAGCAGGTATCTTTATATAGAAATGATTTTGATGAAAATATCGCCCGTATTGCTTTTGAAGGCGGTTCAGGTACCTTAAGCACTACTACGCCGGAACTTTCCGTAGACGGAAATTATGCTAAGTGCTGGATTCGTGAAAATAATCAGCTTTTCCTTTTAAAAAGAGGCAGTGAGAGTTACGGCAGCGAGGTTTTTGCGGAATATTACGCTTCTCAGCTTGCAGAAGTGTTCTGCCGTGCATCCGTAAAATATGACATTGTTAATAGGCACGGGCACCTGGCAAATAAATGCAGTATTTTTACCAGTGAAGAAATCGGCTTTTCCCAAATGACAAATTATGTGGAAAATCCCCATACTGTCTGGCCGAAGGAGGCTCTTGCCATAATTGAAAAATACGGACGAGGAGAGGATTTTCGGCGTATGATGGTACTGGATGCTCTGATTTTGAATATTGACCGGCATCTGGGTAATTTCGGCCTTCTGATAGACAATGACACGCTGAAGCCTCTTGGTATGGCGCCGGTGTTTGACCATAACCGCTCCATGCTTTTTAATATGGATGATGAGCGTTTTATGAGACAGAATATGGAATGTCTTGTAGATATTTATCCGCGTCTGATGGGTGAATTCAATCTCAATGCCAATGATATGCTGAGCGATTTAATCCGTAGCGACCTGAAAAATCTGTCGGGGTTTACTTTTAACCCTCACGGAAAATATGACTGGCCTGAAAAGCGCCGCAAAAAGTATGAAAAATTCCTGGACCGGCAGATTGACAGGGTTTTAAAAAGAGAAAAGCTTTTTGTCAGTAGATTTGAATAAAATATATTGCAGCAGAGAATAGAGATTCAGGTATTAATAAAGCAGATTTATAGATTCGAATTCTACTATATGGTTAGCGGATTTTGAAATCATTTAGGGGCTGTCGCATTAACGGAAATGAACCGTTAGGGCACGGCCCTTTCTTCATAG
>CALBGO010000096.1 GCA_937894585.1 uncultured Eubacterium sp. | reverse complement strand
AATGTTGAGACAGCTGAATTTATGTTCAGCCACCCCAACATTTATTATAGAACCTAAAAAAGGGGATTCGAACCCGAAAGGGCGCGAGCGTAAGTGAGATATCCCGGTGGGAAATCTCACAGCGAGCGGGTTGAAGTCGACAGAAAGGGGAGACAAGACCGGTGGATTGCGAAGCAATACAGGAAAATCCCTGACTCTCCGCCAAAGAAACGCCCATTCGAAAGGATGGGCGTTTGTTGTAGACGGAAATAAACATGGGGATATGTCAGAAATCGCAAGTGGGAAAGTTTACAACCGGTGGTTCAATATAGTGATATGGACAGGAAGGTAATGGGAAAATTTAATGATTGGAAAGATAGTAAAAGTAATAATTGACAGACCGCTTGGGAGTTATCATCCGGAGTATAAGGAAATTTGTTATCCGGTAAACTACGGTTATATTGAAGGCATAACTGCGCCGGATGGAGAAGAACAAGACGCTTATATCTTAGGGGTTCATAAGCCTTTAAGCGAGTACACCGGAAGAGTAACTGCGATTGTTCGTCGAAAAGATGATATCGAAGAAAAGTGGATAGTAGCGCCGGAAAGTTCAAGCTATAGTAAGGAACAGATTATAAATGAAACAGCCTTTATGGAGCAGTATTTTGATTCGGAAATAATAATGTTTGAATACAGAAACTTACAGGCAGAAGAAGTGGAAAGAAGTTTATTTGACGATTTTATCCGCAGGCAGATTGTGAGGAAGTGTTTCAGAAAAGAGCAGGAGAAATGGGTGATTAAAGATGATCCTTTCATCGATGACTGGTCGGAAGAAGATTACAGGGAGTTGATTTTGCATTTACGGAGTGTGATTTCAGACGGCGGATTTGTAAAGGGAGCATTTTATCGGGGCAGGCTGAAAGGATTTGTTTCTGTTGATGCGCAGCCGCTGGGAACACATTTTGAATATCTTGATCTAACCAATATTCATGTGTCCCAAGATATGCGGGGAAAGGGAATCGGAAAACAGCTTTTTCTTGATGCAGCCTGTTGGGCGAGAGAAAAGGACGCTGAAAAACTTTATATATCGGCGCATTCTGCGGCGGAGAGCCAGGCGTTTTATACGGCGATGGGCTGCAGGCAGGCGGAGTATTATCATCAGGCGCATGTGGAAGCAGAGCCTTTTGACTGTCAGCTGGAATATTTGTTGTAACAACTTTTCGAGAAGATGAGGAAGGAGAAAAAATGAGTTTTTTGAAAGAAGATACAAATGCAGTTAAAACCAATTATTACGGCAGTCTTTGTACAGAAATGTATGAGATCCTGCATGAGAAAGCTCCACAGGACGAACTGGATTTTTATCTTTCCTATGCGGAAAAGGGAAAGAAAATTATGGAGGCTCTTTGCGGCAGCGGACGGTTTTTAGTGCCGTTTATGGAGAGAGGGTTTGATATCTTTGGGGTGGATTTATCCGAAGAGATGTTGGCAAAGCTAAGAGAGAAAAAGCCCGGAGCAAAGGCGGCGCAGGGAGATATCTTAGAGTATGATTATGGCGGGCTGTTTGACTATATCTTTATCTCGTCAAGTTCTGTTTCACTTTTTACAGATATGGAGCTTTGCCGAAAGATTCTTTCGAAAATGAAAGCAACGCTGGCGCCGGGAGGTAAACTGGTTTTTGCTGTCGATACCGTATCTGAGCGCTGCCCGGATGACGATGATTACAGAGTATCTGTATCTGTAAGGATTAAAGAGAATTTTGAGTTGGTACTGAAAACCAGAAACTATTATGACGAACAGACGCAGACTCAGTTTTCACCGGGAATCTACGAACTTTATGATGGAGAAAGGCTGCTGCAGCGGGAGGTTATGGATTTTCAGACACACCTTTACAGGTACGGTGAAATGGAGCAGCTTTTGAAAGAAATCGGTTTTTCGGATATAAAGACTTATTCCTCTTTTTCAAAGGAAATTGCCGCTGACGATCAATGTGTGTCCTTTCTGTTTGAATGCAGCACGCTGTAAGAGCCGGAAAGCTGTATGATTTTGTCGCGGTAAGATATGGAAAGTGTTGTTATGAATATAAGTCCGCCATATGCAGTCGGAAAAGATTATTCGCCCCTTGGAGAAAGCTTCAAGGGGTATTTCTATGCGTATGCAGGAAAGCAGGGCAGCTGCGAGCGCACAAAGAAAGAATAAGCATTATAAATGTAATAATAAAATCAAATAATATAAAAGATATATATTGAAAAAATTTCGGGGGGGGGGTAGAATATCACTACAAGCAAAAAGGTAAACTTACCGAAAGGCAGGGATGCAAAGCCAAATGTCTGAGAACGGATGTCCGTCGAAGGCAGGCAGCTGCAATATCGTACTTATATGATAAAAATAGAACGATATGATAATGTAGCAGGTGAAGAACATGCTTTTTACTTGAGAAAATTAAGGAGGAGAGAATATGAAGAAATTATTTGTGTCGCTGTTGTGTGCAGTGATGCTGGTGACATTTATGCCGAGTATGGCGTTTGCAGAAACATTGGCAAATGATACTGCAGTAATTTCGATTCATTCAGAAGATGAATTGAAGAAAATCGGAATTGAAACAGACTATCCATTGGATGGAAATTATGTTTTGGCAGACGATATTACTTTATCTAATGAAAACTGGATGCCAATTGGACCGGGAATCAGAGCTGGCAGTGGCTTTACAACGGCGAGCAAACCTTTTACCGGAACTTTTGACGGAAAAGGACACACGATTAGTGGAATGAAGGTTTCAATAGCGGAATCTCAGAATACGGATTATGCGTTGGGACTATTCGGTATTGTTTCTGGAGGCACTGTTAAGAATTTTAATCTGGAAAATGTGAGCATTATTGCTCCAGGCAATGAAATGGCAGGCGGAGCAATTGGCATGCTGACTAACGGTGGAACTGCAGAAAATATTACTGTAGATGGTGAGATTTCTGTAAAACGCGGAAACGGCGGTATTGTCGGCCGTATGACGAAATTCGGAATCATTACTGGTTGTGAGAACAATGCAACTATAAATGGAACGGGTGCAAATGTCGGCGGTATCGTAGGTGCAGCATATTATACGATAACCGATGGAGAAATGTATATTTCCGATTGCGAAAACAACGGAGCTGTTGCAGGTACTGAAGGAGCAGTTGGTGGCATTGTAGGTCTTTCAGCGGCTCACATCTCTAACTGTAAAAATACGGCAGCTGTTTCCGGTAATGGAGCTGATATAGCCGGTATCGCAGCCGAACAGCAGAACTACGGAAGTATTAAAAATTGTACGAATACAGGAACAATAACAAATACTAGTGATAAATATGGTACAGGCGGCATTGTCGGCTGGGTTCGTTATAACGGTTTAATTGATAATTATCAGCAGAAGGATATTATTGAAGTCAAAGATAATCTTAATATAGCCAGTATCTCCGGCGGAAATGATGCCGGCGGTATTGTAGGCACGGTATATAATGCTGTAGTTGTGACAGGAAACGAAAATCATGCAGAGAAGCTCAATGGAAAAACATTTGCAGCTGGTATCGTTGGAAATCTGCAATTTACGGAATCTCCAGTGGGCAATATTCCTACAAAAGACATTCAGATTAAAAATAATATTTCTGGTACAGCCTTTGAAAACATTACAGGGGACTGTAAAAGTCTGTATGTATATAATAATCATACCACATCGGATTCTAGCATTATAATTCAAGATAATGCAACTGCTTGGTTAGCGCAAGTAGGAGCGGAAAAGTACGCTTCTCTGCAGATGGCTATTGATTCGGCTTCTCCCGGACAGACTGTTAGAGTTTTGAGAGATATCAATCTGTCTTCGCAATTAACCGTAAATAAGAAACTTGTTCTTGATCTGAACGGAAAAACACTCAGCAACAGTACTGTTATCTGGAACGATGATCAGAAACACTGGTCTTATATCAGTGTGAAAAACGGCGGAGTTCTTACTATTACCGGAAACGGCGTAATGCAGACGAAAGAAAATGACTGTTATGCGATAGACCTTCGCGGGGGAAGCTGCAACGTAGAAAATGGAACCTTTATAGGCAATGTTCATGCTGTATATATACATGATGGAGCTTTGAATGTTTACGGAGGGAATTTTTCGGTACAGCAGAAGTACAGTGCCGCTCAGCCGGATCAATTTGTTTTGAACTGCCTTGATAAAAATTATAAAAATGGAACTGCGAAAATAACCGTATACGGCGGTACCTATGCAGGATTTAATCCGGGGAACTGTGAAGCAGAAGGAAAAGGTACAAATTTCTTGGCATCAGGTTATGAAGTTAAAGAAAACGGAGATAGTACATTTACTGTAGAAAAAACCGAAGTCCCACCATACATCCCGCCGGTAAATCCGCCTGCATCTGACAATGTAACCAACGACACAGACGACAAGACAACAAACGCCGATATTGATGCAACCATCAATGCCGACGGCAAAGCAGAAGCAACGGTAGACCAGACTACAGCGGACAAAATCGTTGATAAGGCTGTTGCAAACGGCTCTACAGAAATTATCATTGATGCAACAACTTCCGCAGGAAAAGCAGACGCAGCTGAGGTAAAGCTGCCTGCAGAAACAGTTGTACAGCTGGTGGAAAAAACCGATGCGGACATCATCGTAAAGACCGATGCGGCAGAAGTGAAACTGGATCAGGAAGCTGCAAAAGCAATCACAGAAACTGCATCTACTGGCATGGTTTCCATTATCGTGGAAAAGACAAAGGACGAATCCGCAGAAATGCGTTTTGAACTGAGAATGATGACCGAAAATGGCGCAGTGGCTGATTTTAAGGGTGGCACGGTAGCAGTCAGTGTAAAGCTCAATGACACTTTAAAGGATAAAGAAGTTGCCTGTGTTTATGTTGATGAAAACGGAAGATATTACAAAGTCAGAGGCGAAAAAGATGCACTGAAAGGTGTTTATACCTTCTTTGCAGATTGTCCTGAAACGTTTGTAATTATGGAAGAAGCGGCAGCAGATCAGATCATTGAAGAACAGACCAATGCTCGTCTCAAAGCTGGTGTTGAAAACACAACCATCAAATTGTACTACAACAAAAAGGAAATCGGAAAAGGCTGGATCAAGCTTCGTTACAAGAAGTCTTACGGCTACAAAGTGGACAACTACGAGATTTTCCGCTCCGCAAAGAAAAAGACCAATTTTGGAGACGAAGCTTGGTTTGTAACCAAAACCAACAAGACAAAAGGTTTCTACAAAAACGGTAAATCCGTAAAGAAAGGAACTCGTTACTATTACAAGATGCGCGGTGTACGAGAAATCGCAGGCGAAACTGTATATACTCAGTGGTCCAACATTGTAATGAGGACAGGAAGATAAATCATCAGATTTTTACTGATTAAAAATGGCAGGCACATTGGCGAATGAAAACTTTCGTTAATGTGCCTGCCTTTTTGCATTACTTTTAGAAAAGGCGTCAGTTTGCTGAGCCGTAAAGGTTTACGATGACACAGCCTGCAACAATCAGAGCAATGCCTATCATTCCTAAAGTGCTCAGTTTCTGACCGAACACTATAGCAGAAATGACAGAAGTTGCAATAATACCGCCTGCACACCAGGTGGCATATGCCACGCCCAAATCGATTTTCAGCAGAGATTTTGAAAAGAGATAAAAGCACAGCGCATAAAAACAGGCGCAGCAGACAGAGGGAATCAGTTTTGAGAACCCGTCCGAAGCTTTCAGGAATGTAGTTGCTATAATTTCAAGCACGATTGCGCTTCCGAGTAATAGATACTGCATAAGTTGTCTCCTGTTATTTACTGAATTTAGCTTGTTCTGAGCGGTATTGCCGCAAAAGCTGCATTTATCATAATAACAGGAGAAGAAAATCTTCGCAAGAGGTTTTGCAGCTGCCGCGCCGAAAGAATTGCTGATGCTATGTAACAGATATATAATGTTGCGTTTGTATGCTCATTTTACATTGCGGGCAAAGTGCTGCGTAAAATGGGGACGGGACTGTCTCACCCACGGGTG
>CALBGO010000095.1 GCA_937894585.1 uncultured Eubacterium sp. | reverse complement strand
GAGCAATTTCAATGCTCACAGCGTTTTTTTGGTTATTTAACTGTCAAACTCCCGAGCAATTTCAATGCTCACAGCGTTTTTTTGGTTATTTAACTGTCAAACTCCCGGGAATTTATTAGTTGTTTTCTATAAGTATTTATTCTGTGTGTTTTCAGGATTCTGTGTGAAGCTCTTGACAATGAGGTATATTCTAAATACACTAAGAACTATAATTATAACAGGAGGCGTGTATGAAAAGAAAAAAGCGGATGGTTTTGTTCGCAGCGCTTATGGCTGTATTTATTTTCACAGGCTGCGGTACAGGCAGTGAAGAAGGGGGCTCTTCTGAAAACGGCGGAAACGGATCAGGAAGGGAGTTCGGAGCCTTTGAAGCAGAACTTTTTGGAGGCGGGGTTACCGGCGATAAAATTTTTGAAGAGGCGGAAGTTACGATGGTGAATGTCTGGGCGACTTACTGCGGTTACTGTATTGACGAAATGCCGTATTTTAAGGAGTTTTCGGAAGCATATAATGACAGAGGTTTTCAGGTAGTCGGTATTGTTACGGATGCAGCTTCTGCGGAAGATGAAGCGGTAGGCAGAATTATTGAGGAAACCGGGGCGGATTACCCGCAGATTGTCTTTAACCGGTCTATGTTTGACACTTACCTGAAAGATGTGCAGGCAGTGCCGGCAACAGTATTTGTCGATAAAAACGGAAAAATTATCGAAGAATATCTGGGTGCAAAAAGCCGGGAAGACTGGGAGAAAATTATTGAGGAACTATTGTGAAGCAGTTTGGAGTTATAAAGTTAAGAATAGTTATTTGTATCATCGGCGCAGCTTTTCTGGCACTGGGGATTTATCGGGGCGAAGCCGCTTCTGTACTGATGAAAAGTATACGAATCTGTTTGGAGTGTGTAGGCATTGGATAAACTGTTGAAGAAGTTATTGAACACCATCAGGGGAAGAATCCGTCTGTTTGTGCAGATTTGTTTCACAGCGGCGACCAATGGGTATTTGATGGGCTTTGTGCAGGGGAAAATCTATACTGGAGGGACTAAAGCAATATGCCTTCCGGGGCTGAACTGTTATTCCTGTCCCGGTGCTTTGGGTTCCTGCCCTCTGGGCGCGCTGCAGACTGTTTTGGGTGACAGGAAGTACAATTTTTCTTTTTATATTGCAGGATTTTTCCTGCTGACAGGATCGCTGCTGGGGCGTTTTGTCTGCGGATGGCTGTGCCCTTTCGGGCTGATACAGGATTTGCTGTATCAGATTCCTTTTGTGAAAAAGATTAAAAATCTGCCGGGACATAAAATTCTGGTATGGTTTAAGTATGTGATTCTGGCTGTGTTTGTGATTCTGCTGCCGCTGTTTGCTGCGGATTTTTCGGGACAGGGACTGCCGTGGTTCTGTAAATACATCTGTCCTGCGGGAACTTTGGAGGCAGGGCTTCCGCTGGCTTTAGCAAATTCCGCACTGCGAGGCGCTCTTGGATTTCTGTTTCGGTGGAAGTTGGTGATTCTGCTGGTGACAGTGTTTCTTACCGTAATTGTTTACAGACCGTTCTGCAAATATATTTGTCCGTTGGGAGCTATATACAGTCTGTTCAATCGGATTTCTGTTACAGGCGTGAAGGTGAATCGGGAGCTTTGCGTCGAATGCGGAAAATGCGGTTCGGTTTGCAAAATGGATGTGAAAATATGGAAAGAACTGTCAGCTTTGGAGTGTATTCAGTGCGGCGACTGCATCAGTGCCTGTCCATGCGGTGCGATTTCAGGAAAGCTGCCGGGAAAGAATTTTGAGAAAAGAGCGTGAACAGATTTTTCGTAAAGTAAAAGTTTACAGGTGCTTTATAAAGGGAAATACGCAGGCTTATTGCGCTCAATTCCTTATTTTGTTATAATACGGCTGCCCGGCTAAGATTGAAAACCGCCCAAATGGTTGCAGGCTTATGGGCGGTTTTTTCGTACAGCACATGACAAAACGGGCTGATTATATCAGTCCGTTCAGGTTATTACTTATAGGGGCAGGTCTCTTTAGAAAGTCCTTTTAAGATTTTGTATAAGATTTATATGTGGAATTGGCATAGGGTTCATATCCTCGCTGATGTTTGTATACACCTGACCTTCCCCGTTTAGATTGCACAAGTTTAGTAGGGGCACTGAAATAGGTAGCAGAATGTATAATGGAAGAGCCTTGCATATAGACAACCTTATCTGCATTTTTTTGGAGATGATGTTGATTTATAACTGCCGTTGCTCCAATATAGAGATGGAGAATTTATCCAATACTTGTTGCTGATGGATGTACTGTGACAAGCATAGCTATGACAATTGTATGCGGGATTAGGTCCGATAATTCTAGTGGCAGGAGGGTATGTCTTTGATAACTGGTTATCTTCCGCTATAGCATTCGTACTTGTTGTACCGTGATCTGCGTAAGTAAGGTTTTCATAAAGAGGAACTTTAGAACTTTACATTACTGTTAGTTACCTAAGACGATTTAGCAATATATACAGAATTTTTGGCAGCTAATATATCGTAAATCATTTTTATCCCTGTTTCTGCCACAATTTGTTCATCTGTTTTTTTCGAATGATTTTGAGCCTTTTTAGAAAAAAGTTTCTCATCTATAACATCGATCATATCATTTCGCTTAACAAGCTCTCTGAATGCAGCATTGGTTTCAAAAAGAAAGTTATATCCAATTTCTGCTGCATTCTGCACAAGCACATTGACTATTAAAGGGTAGTTCATAACGGTATCTAAAAGCGCTTCTGTAGTCATCTTGCATACAATATTTTCCGGGACTTGACAAGCATCGATCATTTGGGAGGTCTGGGTAAAAGATTTCCATTGAGGCGAGTCAGGCGTGACCGGATATTCGTATGGTTCGGTTATTATATTGGTGTTATCAGTTTGGCTGTCAGTCATATTACCCGCAAATACAAATCCAGATATGGGTAGGAAAGTCAAACATAATATCAATATAATTGAGAATAATTTATATTTCTTCATTTTCCTGCTCCTTTCCATCAAGCTGAAAGATAAGTGGTAGCTTGTTTCGTATTATATTATACCATAAAAAGATGATGAATACACAAAAAAGGAAATATTAAGAAAATTCGAGGGCTTATATTTTATGTTTAATAAACAATTGACTTATGTTATTACTTTTCAAGTTTTCTCTAAGCTTGCTTGGCAAGGCAAAAAGGACAGCGAAGGGAAGGAAGAGACCGGAGGAGCGAGCAAAGCGAGCGTTGCCCTTTTGCCCCAAGCTTGCTTGGCAAGGCAAAATGGACAGCGAAGGGAAGGAAGAGATGAATAATCCTGGGTGAAATCCATCACCTGTCCGGCGTATGGAAATCAATGTT
>CALBGO010000094.1 GCA_937894585.1 uncultured Eubacterium sp. | reverse complement strand
GTTACAAATTGCTATTTAGATTGTGTTCCACCCCAACTATTGACATAGAGCCAATAAAAAGAAAGCTGTCCCCGTTCCGATAATTGCCGGTCGGGAGGCAGCTTTTTATATCGTTTTATATATCTGCTGTAATATTTATGCCGAGGCGAGCTTAGTATCTAAAGCTTTCCCGGTTTATTTCAGCAATTCTTTTCTAGACAGGTTGATTCTGTTCTGACTGTCGATTTCTGTTACCTTTACAGTAACTTTATCGCCGATGTTCATCACATCTTCTACCTTTTCTACTCTTTCCTTTGCCATCTTGGAGATGTGCAGAAGACCTTCTTTTCCCGGCAGAATTTCGATGAACGCGCCTACAGAGCCCTTTGCCGTGGAAAGAATTCTGGTTACTGTGCCTTCATAAATTTCGCCGACCTCCACATCTTTGGTCAGAAGCTCGATGCGTTTTCTTGCTTCTTCTGCACCTTCCATATCGGTGCTGTAGATGCTTACAAGACCCGGATCTTCTTCGGAAATATCGATTTTTACGCCGGTTTCGTCCACAATCTTGTTGATAGTCTTTCCGCCCGGTCCGATCACGATTCTGATCTTGTCAGGATCGATACGCATCGTGATGCTTCTCGGCGCATACTTGGACAGCTCTTCTCTCGGCTGCGGAATTTCTTCAAGCATCTGCTCCATAATATACATTCTGCCTTCTTTTGCCTGCTGCAGCGCTTTTTCAAGAATTTCTCTGGACAGACCGTGAACCTTGATATCCATCTGAATCGCAGTTACGCCCACTTCTGTACCGGTTACCTTAAAGTCCATATCGCCCAGGAAGTCTTCCATACCCTGAATGTCGGACAGAATTGCCATTTTGCTGGAACCGTCTTCTTCCACTCTTTCAATCAGACCCATTGCGATACCTGCAACCGGTCTCTTGATTGGAACGCCTGCGTCCATCAGAGCCAGACAGGAGCCGCAGGTGGAACCCATGGAAGTAGAACCGTTGGAGGATAAAACTTCGGATACCACGCGGATTGCGTAAGGGAATTCTTCTACAGAAGGAAGTACCGGCAGCAGCGCTCTTTCCGCCAGCGCGCCGTGTCCGATTTCTCTTCTGCCCGGACTTCTCATCGGTCTTGCTTCCCCAACAGAATAGCCCGGGAAGTTGTAGTGATGCATATATCTCTTTTCGGTCTGCTCTGTAATACCGTCAATGGTCTGAGACTCGCTTGCAGGAGCCAGCGTGCAGGCAGACAGCACCTGTGTCTGTCCTCTCTTGAAAAGACCGGAGCCGTGTACTCTCGGCAGCAGCTGTGTTTCACACCAGATCGGTCTGATTTCGTTTAATTTTCTGTTGTCCGGTCTGATGCCTTCGTCCAGAATCATTGTGCGGACACATTCTTTGGTGATATTGTATAAAACATTTGCAACATCTTTTTCATTTTCCGGATAAATTTCCGCAAAGTGTTCTTTTGTTTCCACTTCCACTGCATCCATATTATCCAGTCTTTCCTGCTTTTCAACAGTTTTAATTGCGGTTTTCATCTTGTCCACAGCGTAAGCTCTGACTGCCTCGTCAATATCAGAAGGCACTTTGTACAGATTTACATCCTGTTTTTCCTTTCCGACTTCGCTTACGATTTCATCGATGAATTCTACAATCTTTTTGATTTCTTCATGGCCGAATAAAATAGCGTCCAGCATTACGCTTTCAGGCACTTCGTTTGCGCCTGCTTCTACCATCATAATGGCTTCTTTGGTACCTGCCACGGTCAGATTCATCTCGGAAACTTCTCGCTGTTCCAGAGTCGGATTGATAATGAACTGTCCGTCAATCATACCTACGCGAACTGCACCGATCGGTCCTTCCCACGGAATATCGGAAGTTGCCAGAGCAACAGAAGCGCCGACCATCGCCATAATATCTGTTTCGCAGTCGGGATCCACGGACATAACGGTTGCAACTACAACCACATCGTTATAATATCCCTTCGGAAACAGCGGACGCAGCGGTCTGTCCATCAGTCTGGAACTTAAAGTTGCCTTTTCGCTCGGTCTTCCCTCTCTTTTAATAAAACCGCCCGGAATTTTTCCGGCAGCGTACATTCTTTCTTCATAGTCGCAGCTCAGCGGAAAAAAGTCGATGTCCGGTCTCGGTTCTTTGGATGCACAGGCGGTCACATTTACCACGGACTCGCCGTATTTTACCATAACCTGTCCATTGGCCTGTTCGCAGACCTTGCCGATTTCCAGCTGTAAAAGTCTTCCTCCCACTGCTGTCTTAAATGTTCTGTAATCTGTAAATCTTGCCATTTCTAATAAACAACTCCTTCCTGTTTATTTCTCCTCTTTTGGCGTTAACATTTATGCGCCGCTGCTTTCCCTGCAAGTCGGACTTCGCTTTTGTCCGCTTCTTCGAAAAGTCCGGCGTTTTCAAAACCCACCCCGATTTACACAGGTAAATCGCCGAAAGGTTTCATACGATAATTGTCCGGCTTCCACCGGAATGCAATTCTTCGGTTGACCTATCCCGGTTCAGCTGCCGCTTTCGGCTTACCTTCACGGGACCCGATTATAAAAAAGTGGCGAGGTTTGAAACCTCGCCAAAATTTCCAAGTATAAAACTACTTTCTTAATCCTAAACGAGCAATCAGGCTTCTGTATCTTTCAACATCGTTGTCCTTCAGATACTTCAGCAGATTTCTTCTCTGACCTACCATCTTCAGAAGACCTCTTCTGGAGTGATGGTCTTTCTTATGCACCTTCAGGTGCTCGTTCAGATCGTTGATTCTTGCAGTCAGAATAGCAACCTGTACTTCAGGGGAACCTGTATCTCCTTCTTTAGTAGCATACTCTTTGATGATTGCAGTCTTCATTTCTTTTGTAACCATGTTAATATCTCCTCTCTTTTCATACGCTTTCACTGAGTCCCCGCCGGAGTTATGCGCAAAACCAGGTGAAAGTAAATTTCAACTCTATAAATATATCATATTTCAAATGTCATTGCAAGGCTGAAATTAAACTTCTCCCCGCTCTTTCAGCTTTTCATGAAAGACTCTGGCGTCTCTGCAGTCTCTGACAATCTGCTCGGAAAGCTCGCGCACGCTGTCGAACTTCACTTCGTCGCGGGTCTTCTTCAAAAATTCCACCGTAATGTGCTTTCCGTAAAGTTCCTTATCAAAATTAAAAATATGAGTTTCTACATTTTTGTTATAGTGACCGATGGTGGGCTTGATTCCCACATTGGTTACGCCTGGATAGCGGACTCCGTTGTAAGTGCAGTAAGTCACATAAACACCGTTAGGCGGCGTCACCATGGAAGGATCTATCACCAAATTGGAAGTCGGAAATCCCAGCTTTTTGCCAAGACGGTTGCCCACAACCACTTCACCACCGATGGTATAATGGCGTCCCATATAGGTCCTGCACTTTTCCACCTGTCCGGACGCTATCAGTGTCCGAATCAACGAAGAGCTTACAACCTCTCCTTTGATTTTGTACGGCGGGATTTCCGTCACCTGATAGCCCAAAGTCTGTCCCAGACTGCGCAGAACTTCAGGATTTCCTGCCGCCTTATAACCGAAATGGTAGTTGAATCCGCAAAATGCCGCCTTCATATTGAATTTATCAACCAGAAGCTTCTTTACAAAATCCTGCGGGCTCATAGTCATAATCGCCTTCGTAAAAGGCACATTGAACAGATAATCGACGCCCAGAGAAGCAATCAGCTTTTCCTTATCTTCGCGAACGATAATATTCTTTACCTTTTTTTCTTTCGGCAGCAAATCCTTAGGATGATTGGAAAAAGTAAATACTGCCGCTGCAAGACCTTCCCTGCGGGCTTTTTCAACGGTTTTCTTAATCAGCTCCTGATGCCCCAGATGAACGCCGTCGAAATTTCCAAGAGCTACCGCGGAAGGTCTGATGCCCGAAACCGCATCTAATGTTTCGAATATTTCCATACTCATCACCTCGTAAAAAATATCTTATCTGCAACCAGTTTTCTGTATCTGTTATCATAAAAGGCAACACCCAGAAAAGTTTCTCTGCCGCCGATGTTTGCGTAAACTCTGTAAGCTCTGCGGAATTCCTCTCTGAGAGGCAAGCAGAAATCCTTTTCTTCAAATTCCGGTTTTTCTGCAATCTCACACCGGGAAAGAGGCAGATGCCATCCGGTCGTAAATTTCAAACCTGTTTCTTCATCTGTCACTGCTTTTCCAAAATGAACAAGAGGCGCATCCGAAGAATAAAGCTTTTTTTCGATGGCAGCGGGCTCCATAGTTTTCAGCTCCTCAAGATCCACAGCTTCCTCCGCCGTAAAGATACCGCCGGCAAGTCTTTTAAGGGCTGTCAAGGTGCCGCGGCACCCCAAAGCAAGACCTGCATCCTGACAGATGGTCCTGATGTAAGTTCCTTTTGAGCATTCCACAGTAAAAGTCACCGTTTTTTCTCCATTCGGAAAAATGCTCTCAATCTCCAGCGATTTAATATAAATCTTCCGCGTCTTCACATCGACGGTTTTTCCCTCTCTGGCATACTCGTAAAGCCTTTTTCCGTCTACTTTCAGCGCCGAATACATGGGCGGTCTCTGGTCTATAACACCGTGAAAAGCAGAAAACGCCTTCCTGACATCTTCTTCCGTACAAGTTACGGGATATCTGCCCAAAACTTCTCCCCAAATATCCTGCGTATCCGTCTCAAGCCCCAGTTCCATAGTACACCGATACTTTTTCATATCCATGTCCAAGTATTCGATCATACGAGTGCTTCTTCCGATACAAATGGGAAGAACACCGGTCGCCATGGGATCTAAAGTTCCGGTATGGCCGATTTTTCTGATGCCGAGCACCCTTCTGCAGACACTGACTACATCGTGGGAAGTCATATTCTGCGGTTTATTGATGTTTAAAATACCTTCTGTAATCATATCTCCAAGCTGTCTGTTATCTTTTCTTTCAGTTTATCAAAGGCTTCCGTCAGTCCGCAGTAAAAAGTGCAGCCTGCCGCGCGTACATGGCCGCCGCCGGAAAATCCGGCGGCAATTTCAGCCACATCCACATATTTTTTTGAACGCATACTGACCTTGATTCTGCCGTCATCGGTTTCTTTCATCAAAGCCGCAACTTCAACGCCTGCAATGCTTCTCAGTTTCTGAACAATGCCCTCTGTTTCGTCAGAACGAGCGCCGGTTTCTTTCAGCATTTCCTGCGTTACATAAGCAATAACCCCTTTTCCGCCGGAAAGGGTCGTCATAGTACGAAGCGCCGCCGCCTCCAAAAGAAGCTTTTCAATCCGGGCGTTTTCATAAATCTCAATGCTGATATCCCCGGGATTAATTCCCAAAGCGCAAAGCTCTGCCGCAATCAGATGGGTTTCAACGGTGGTATTGCTGTACTGAAAATTCCCCGTGTCCGTAGTAATGGCTGCGTAAAGAGACTCCGCTATATCGCAGTCGATTTCAATTCCCATAGTTTTCAGGAGACGGAAAATCAGCTCTCCCGTCGCCGCAGCCGCAGGCTCCACATAATTAACCTCGCAGAAAAATTCCGTAGTGGCATGGTGGTCTATACATACCGAAACCGGCGCCTGCGCAAATTTTTCCTTTCGCTTTTCAAAGCGGCCGGTGTCGCCGCAGTCCACGCAGACGGATACATCGGCATGTGCGATGATATTTTTGTCTTTCGTGCAGTATCCTTTGTCCAGAAATTCCAAATTGAATGGAATATCATCTTCAATGAGCACATAACACTCTTTTCCGATTTTTCGAAGTCCTCTGCACAGCGCCGCTGCGGAACCCAATGCATCGCCGTCCATATTAACATGGGGAAAAATCAAAACCTTTTCGGAAGCCGAAAGAACGCCCGCAATTTCTTCAAAAGTATTATTCTTCATGGTCAATACCCAGTTTTTCAATCACCTCTGAAATATGTCTGCCGTATTCCATAGAGGTATCCAGTTTGAAAATCAGTTCAGGAATATGACGCAGCTTCACCTGACGGCCGATTTCTTTTTTCATCAGACCTTTTGCACTCCGAAGTCCTGCAAGCACCTGTTCTTCTTTTTCTTTTTTCTCTTCTTCATTTCCGCTGACGGAAAGAATGGTCACATAGCATGTGGCGTAACTGCCGTCCGAAGTCACTTCCACGGCGGACAGACTCACCATTGCATCCTGTAACCGGGGATCTTTAATGTCCCGAAGCAGCATCTCGCTGATAATTCTTCTGATTTCTTCTCCGAGACGCCCCTGTCTGTATCCTTTTCCCATAAAATATCCTTTCAGGAGGCCGCTTATGCCGCCCTACTTAAAAATCGGGTGGACATAGCGTCCCCTCTTTTCTGTTCTTTTTCCAAACTGTATGGCCTGCACAGGGCACCTGTTAATACAGCCCTGACACCATACACATTTTTTCTTTGTCCAGACCGGTCTTCCGTTTTCCATAGAAATCGCGGAAACAGGGCATATATCCCTGCAGCGTCCGCACCCGATGCACTTTGTGTTAACACGGTATTTCCCTGTTTTGCTCTGACTTTTATAAACCGGCTTTAACAGCGCGGTCCAAAGTCTTCCCGCCGGACCGGATTTGTAGCTGACTCTGAAATTAAACTGAATGGAATCTATGATGTCGTCCAGATCTTTCTCTGCGCTGCGCAGCATCATAATCTGCGCTTCCGGATTAGGAAGCTTGAAATAGTTCACGCAGTTATCCGGCATTTTTAAGGAATACACCGCCCGCACAGAGATTTCCCGTTTTTTCATCGCCTTACGAAAAGCAGCATCTGCTCCCAGAAGCTGTCCTCCGCAGGTAATCACTGCACATACGCCGGAAGTGTCGCCTTTCAAAGTCAGTTTTCCGATAAAATCCCCGACAATGCTCGGCAGATTCCAAAAGTAAACAGGGAAGACGAAAATAATCTTCTCCCCTTCACCTGCTTCATATATAAACTCTTTTTTTCGAAAAGCCTCCGCAATGGAGACCGTTTCTCCCGGAAAGTGTTCCGAAAGTCTGTCTGCCGCATATTTTGAATTTCCCGTGGCTGAAAAAAAAATATCATAACAGAACTCCAATCTTATATCTTACGCGTATTATTTTCTTTCAATTTCAACCATATGGAAGCATTCGATAATATCGCCTTCCTTAATATCGTTGTAAGATTCGATACCGATACCGCATTCGTAGCCGGAAGCAACCTCTTTTGCATCATCCTTAAATCTCTTCAGGGATGAAATCTTGCCTTCATGGATTACGATACCGTCGCGTACCAGACGGACTTCCGCATTTCTGACAACCTTACCTTCCTGTACATAGGCGCCGCCGATGATGCCGACTCCCGGAACCTTAAAGGTTGTTCTGATTTCCACTTTACCCAGAATTTCTTCTTTAAATTCGGGATCCAGCATACCCTTCATAGCGTTTTCCACATCATCGATTACATCGTAAATGACACGGTAGCTTCTGATTTCGATGTTCTCTCTGTCCGCCATAGTCTGTACCGCAGTGCTCGGTCTTACATTGAAGCCGATGATGATCGCACCGGCAGTTCCTGCCAGCATAACATCGGATTCTGTTACAGTACCTACGCCGGAATGGATTACATTCACCTTCACATTTTCGTTGTTCAGCTTTTCCAATGATGCAATCAGAGCACCGACGGAACCCTGCACATCGCCCTTGATAATCAGGTTCAATTCCTTGACTTCGCCTTCCTGAATCTGGCTGAACAGCTTTTCCAAAGTAGTGCTTGCATTTCTTGCCAGCACTTCTTCTCTGAGTTTTTCTTTTCGGTTTTCTGCAATTTCTCTTGCGACCTTGTCGTCTTTTACTGCGTTGAATTCGTCACCGGCCTGCGGAACGTCGGTCAGACCGAGAATTTCAACTGCGGTTGCAGGACCTGCCTTTTTGATGGTCTTGCCCTTGAAGTCTGTCATCAGACGGATTCTGCCGGAGCAGGTTCCTGCCACTACGCTCTGTCCTGCCTGCAGTGTACCGTTGGTAACCAGCAGTGTCGCAACCGGACCCTTTGCCTTATCCAGTCTTGCTTCGATTACAGAACCCATAGCAAGTCTGTTCGGATTTGCACGAAGTTCCATCATTTCTGCCTGCAGCAGAATCATTTCAAGAAGGTTTACGATACCTTCACCGCTCTTTGCCGATACAGGCACGCTGATTACATCGCCGCCCCAATCTTCTACCAGAATACCGTGCTCTGTCAGATCCTGTTTTACTCTGTCCGGATTTGCAGCCGGTTTATCAATCTTGTTGATGGCAACGATAATCGGAACACCTGCGGCTTTGGCGTGGCTGATGGATTCGATGGTCTGCGGTTTAACGCTGTCATCCGCCGCAACAACCAGCACCGCAATGTCTGTAACATGCGCGCCTCTTGCACGCATTGCGGTAAATGCCTCGTGACCCGGTGTATCCAGGAATACAATCTTCTGACCGTTGATTCTGACTTCAGATGCACCGATATGCTGTGTAATACCGCCGGATTCGGTGGAGGTCACATTCGTCTTTCTGATTGCGTCAAGAAGAGAAGTCTTTCCGTGGTCTACATGGCCCATTACAGTAATAATCGGCGGTCTTGCTTTCAGATCTTCTTCTTTATCTTCAAACAGTTCCAGACCTTCCTCTTCCAGTTCGTCTTCCACTTTTCCGACAGCAACACTGATTCCCAGCTCATCTGCCAGAATCATAACAGTGTCTTCGTCAATATTCTGATTGATATTCGCCATAATGCCCAGTTTCATCAGGGTCATAATAACGCGTGAAGTGGATACTTCCGCCTGCTCACAGAATCCTGCAACGGTAATCGGCACATTTACTACAATTGTGCCTTCCGGTAATGGTTCTGCCTCGATTTCCGGTTCTACTGCCACCGGTTTCGGTTTATTGTGTTTCTTACGGGTCTGTTTTTCCAATGATTTTCTTTCCAGTTTCTCGAATTTATTTTTTCCTTTATCTGCCTTACGCTTAGAATCATCTCTTCTGCTCGGCTTGGTTTCCATTTTATCCATCTGAGGACGGTCTTTTCTCGCCCCCTGACTGTTTCTGTCATTTCTGCCATTCTGACCTGTGCGTCTGTCTCTGTCGCTTCTGTCGTTACGACCTGATTTTTCACCTGTGCGTCCGCTGTTTCTTCCTCCGCGGTCGCCGGCATTTTTATCGCGTCTGTCGCTTCTGTCGTTTCTGTCGCTTCTTCCGCCCTGCGCACCCCGTCTGTCGCCACGGTCATTTCTGCCGTTTCTGTCATTTTTTTCACGACGCTCCGGTTTATCCTCACGGCCTGCTCGCTCTTCAGCGCGCGGTTTCTTCTCTCCGCTCTTTTCCAAAACCTTGGTATCGGATTTTTCCGGTTTTTCGGAAGCCTTCTCTGCTTTTACTTCAGGTTTTTCCTGCGGAACCGTTTCTGTTTTCACTGCGGCAGCTGCCTCTTTCGCAGATGTTTCCTCAGCTTTTTCGGCTCTCGGTACAGGTTTTCCTACAGGCGGTTTCTGCTTTTCTCTTGAATCCAGTTCTTCTTTGTTTACCACCGGTTTTCCCACAGGCGGTTTATGTTTATTCGCAAGATATTCCGTATCAACCACCGGTTTTCCCACAGGCGGCTTCGGTCTTCCCGCAATTCCGGGTCTTACCGCAGCTTTTACGGTCACTCTCGGTTCTTCCTGTTTTGAACCGCCCTTTTTCTTCGGTTCGGCTTTTACAATCTTTGTCTCTTTTTTGGTCCCCTTTATCCTGTCAATATCTGCATCAGACAGTACGCTCATATGACTTGATACACTGATACCCAGCTGCGCCGCGCGCTCCTGAAGTTCCTTGCTTGAAATATTCATTTCTTTTGCCAGTTCATGTACTTTTTTCGTCATCAGAACACCTCCCTTTCTGATTGAATCAGGTCAATCTCCTTACAAATGATTTCCGCAAAGTGACTGTCGGTAATTCCGAAAATTCCTTTCCCGGGTTTCCCGCAGATTCTGCCGATTTCACCGGCCCTTCCGAAAATCCTATATTTTACATTGTTACTGCTGCATTTCTGCTGCATTCTCTTAACTGTATTATCGGCTAAGTCCTCGGTCAGAATCAGAAGCTTCAGCTTCTTTTTCTTTATCATCATTTCGCAGGTGTTGTATCCTGTCACAAGATTTCTGGATTTTGCCGCAAAACCAAGATAGCTGTATACTTTATTTCCGTTCATCGAACTTCTCCAGTTCTTCAAAGATTCTGTCCGTTTCGCTTACAGAAATATTGGTCTTAAAGCTTCGCTGCAGCGCTCTCTTTTTCTTTGCCGTTTCCCTGCATACAGGATCGCTGCACAGATACACGCCCCGTCCCAAAGCTCTGCCTGTTAAATCCACTGTCAGTTTCCCCTCATAAAAAGCAATTCGGGTCATCTCCTGCTTCGGCTTTGATTCCATACATCCCGCACACCGTCTCATCGGAATCTTCTTAGTCTTCAATTTCAATAACCTCTTCACCTTCGTCTTCGGTTTTGATGCTTTCTTCATACTGTGTATGGCTCTTGATGTCAATCTTCCAGCCGCTGACCTTAGCTGCCAGTCTTACATTCTGCCCTTCTTTGCCGATGGCCAAAGACAGCTGGTAATCTGGAACCACTACAGTTGCGGTCTTTTCTTCTTCTCCGATGATAACCTTTTCAACCTTTGCCGGACTCAGCACATTGCTGATCAGTTCTTCCGGATCCTCGCTCCAGAAGATGATATCTATTTTTTCGCCCCCCAGTTCATCCACAACAGCCTGCACTCTGCTGCCGCGGGTTCCCACGCAGGCGCCTACAGGATCTACATTTTCGTCTTCGGTGTAAACTGCCATTTTCGTTCTGGAGCCGGCTTCTCTCGCAATGCCTCTGATTTCTACAATGCCGTCCTGAATCTCAGGCACTTCCAGTTCAAAGAGACGCTTTACAAGTCCCGGATGGGAGCGGGATAAAAATACCTGCGGTCCTTTGGTTGTTTTCTTAACATCCATAATATAGACTTTCAGGCGTTCGTTAACTTCGAAACGCTCGCCCGGCACCTGCTCGTTAACCGCCAGAATACCTTCAGCCTTTCCCATATTTACAAAGAGAGTTTCACCGCTCTTTCTCTGTACGATTCCGGTTACGATTTCTCCCTGCTTCGTAATAAAATCGTCAAAGATCATACCTCTTTCCGCTTCTCTGATTCTCTGCACCACAACCTGTTTTGCAGTCTGTGCGGCAATTCTGCCGAAGTCTCTTGGCGTCACCTGAAACTCTATGGCATCGCCGATTTCGTATCTCGGGTCGATCTCCTGCGCCTCTTCCAGAGACATTTCGATCATGTCGTCGTAAACTTCCTCAACAATATCTTTTTTCATCAGTACGGCAATATCTCCGGTCTCATTGTCGATATCCACTCTGACATTCTGAGATGTGCCGTAATTTTTCTTATAGGCTGAAACCAGGGCGGATTCGATTGCTTCAATCAGAATCTCCTTGGAGATATGTTTCTCTTTTTCCAGTTCCTCTATAGCCTCGATAAATTCTCTGTTCATTTGTATTTACCCTCCTTAGAAAACTACTGCCAGGCTGGTCTTTGCCACCTGCTGACGCGGGAACATCCATTCCTTATCCTGCTCGTCTCTGATTACTACATTTCCTTCCGAAAGCCCCAGAAGAACGCCTTCAAAGGTTTTACGACCGTCTACGGCTTCGTAAAGCTTTACTTCAACCTGCCTTCCGGTATATTTCTCATAATGTCGCTCTGTCAGAAGCTGCCGGTCCATACCCGGAGATGAAACTTCCAGATAGTAATTCTGCTCTATCGGATCCAGTCTGTCGAGTTCTTCGCTTAAAAAACGGCTGACTTTCTCGCAATCGTCCGTACTGATATATTCTTCCGCAGATGCCGAAAGTTTATCAATATATACGCGGAGAAACCAGTCTCTTCCCTCTTTTACAAATTCCACATAATAAAGTTCCAAACCGTTTTCTTCCATAAAAGCGGCTGAAATTTCTTCTATAATTTCTTTGATTTTCTTTTTTGCCATCTGTCAGCCTTTCTGCAGCCTTGCTTTTCCGGATAAAATACCGGATAAACTGCCCGAACAAAACTGAAAGAGTGGGTTTTGCCCACTCTTTCTGCATTCCTTAACAAATTTCGTACATTGATATAATATCACAGGATTTTGTTCCTGTCAAACAAAAGTTATTTTTCTTCTTCCAGCATTTCTTTGATTACTGCATCGATTTTTCTTGCTACTTCTCTGAAATCATCTTCTTTATAGCCTCTTGTTGTCATCGGCGCCGTTCCGATACGCACGCCGCTGGTTTCTTTCGGGGAGCGTTTTTCGCCCGGCACGCAGTTTTTATTCAGAGTAATCCCTACTTCATCCAGTCTGTCCTGCAGGTCCTTTCCGCTGAAGGAAAACTCCAGAAGATCTAACAGGAATACATGGTTATCGGTACCTCCGGTCACGATTTTATATCCCAGTCTCAGAAATTCGTCCGCAAAAGCTTTGCAGTTTTTTACAACCTGCGCCGCATACTCTTTGTATTCCGGCTGCAGGGCTTCTTCTGCGCAGACTGCTTTTCCCGCAATCACATGTTCCAAAGGCCCTCCCTGCGCATAAGGGAAAACGGCGCTGTCGATTTTCTTTGCCAGTTCTTTTCTCGCAAAAATCAGACCGCCTCTCGGACCTCTCAGTGTCTTGTGGGTTGTAGTGGTTACAATATCGGCATATTCAAACGGAGACGGATGTGCGCCGCCTGCCACAAGACCTGCGATATGAGCCATATCCACCATAAAGTAAGCGCCGACTTCCTTTGCAATTTCCGCAAAAGCAGCAAAGTCGATGATTCTGGAATAAGCGGATGCGCCTGTCAGAATCAGCTGCGGCTTATATTCGTGAGCTTTCTTTCTCACATCTTCCATATCGATGAAGCCTCTTTCATCTACATCGTAAAATACCATATTGTAAAGTTTTCCGCTGAAATTTACGGAGGAACCGTGAGTCAGATGACCGCCGTTGTCAAGGCTCAGAGAAAGAATCGTATCTCCCGGCTTCAAAATAGCCTTATATGCCGCGAAATTTGCCTGAGAACCGCTGTGAGGCTGCACATTCACATGATAATCCGTATGAAAAACCTCTCTCCACTTATCGCAGCAGTATTCTTCCAGCTCGTCGACAAACTTGGTGCCGCCGTAATATCTGCTAGTATTGCCGGAAGTTCTTACATAAGGATACCCTTCTGCGTACTTCCACGAAAGACAGCTTCCACAGGCTGCAAGTACCGCTTCCGAACAATAGTTTTCAGAAGCAATCAGTTCAATATTGTTTTTCTGTCTGTTATATTCTTTTTCAATCAGTTCCCCTACGATGGGAGAAGTCTTTTTAATAAACTCAAAATTTTCTTTGTTGTAAGTGCTGTTGTCCGCACCGTCTCTTCCGAACATAATATATAAGCTCCTTCCTTTTCCAATGAAAACATATTCTTAGTGTATCACAGAAAACGGTTCCTTTACAATAGGTAAAATCTCGTTTTTAATATTTTTTGTTCTTTTTAACATAATTACCAAAAATAAATTATTGACAATCGACAAATTTGTATTATAATAGGGCTCGTAGATATTATATTAAGGGAGTTGAAGAAAATGGCTACATTTTTAACCGGACTCGTTGTCCTTATCGTCGGAGGCGCTCTTTACGGCACATTGATCGAGCGTATTTTCAAACCCGATGACAGACCCACACCTGCCGTTTCCAAGCAGGACGGGGTCGACTATGTTCCAATGAACAAATGGAAAAATTCTTTAATCAACCTGCTCAACATTGCAGGCACCGGCCCGATTTTCGGACCGATTCAAGGTATTTTGTTCGGACCTGTTGCATTTATTACCATTCCGATCGGCTGTGTCATCGCAGGAGCAACCCATGATTATCTCAGCGGTATGATTTCTTTAAGAAGCGACGGCGCCCAGATGCCGGGCATCGTGCAGAAGTTTCTCGGAAACAAGGTTTATCAGGTATACAATATCTTTCTGTGTTTCCTGATGCTTTTAGTCGGCGCAGTATTCACTTATACACCGGGAGACCTGTTCGCCAGCCAGATCTGCGGTTTTACCGAAGTTAATGTCTGGACCTGGGTGATTTATGCAGTGATTTTAGGCTATTACTTAATCGCAACACTGTTTCCGATTGATAAAATCATCGGAAAAATCTATCCTGTTTTCGGCGCGATTCTGCTGCTTTCCGCAATAGGCGTATTCGCAGGTATCTTTATCAAAGGCTATCAGCTGGATAATATCGATTTCAGCCGCGGTCTTGACGGCATTTTCAATGTATATCCGCTCTTTGACGCAGAAGGAAACTCCGGCGCCGGCACCCGCTTCATTCCGGTATTCTTTGTTACCGTTGCGTGCGGCATCCTTTCCGGATTCCACTCTACTCAGTGCACTTTAATCGGTCGTTCCGTGACTCACGAAAAGGAAGGAAAAACCACATTCTACGGTATGATGATTTTAGAAGGTCTGATTGCTATGATCTGGGCAGCGGCTGCTATGGGACTTTACAACAAAGGTTCTCTTGCCGGTGCAACTGCCGCAGTCGGTGAAGTTTCCAAGGATCTGCTGGGACCTGTGGGCGGCATCATCGCAATCCTGGGCGTTATCGTTCTGCCGATTACATCAGGCGATACAGCCCTTCGTTCCTGCCGTCTGATGATTGCAGACTATCTTCACATTGACCAAAAGAGTGCGACAAAGCGCGTTACGCTGACACTGTGTATGTTTGTTCCTGTTATCGCAATTCTGGTCTTTGCAAAAACCAATGCCGAAGGATTTAACATTCTGTGGAGATACTTCGCATGGAGTAACCAAACTATCGCAGTCTTTGCCCTGGCAGCCATTACGGTTTACCTGATTGCAAAGAAAGGGTGTGCAAAAGCAGCTTATCTGGTTGCACTGGTTCCCGGAACATTCTATCTGTTCATCATATCCTCGTTCATTTTGAGCCAGCAGATTGGATTCAATCTGTCCTACAATGTTTCTTATATTATTGCGGCAATACTTTCTCTCCTCTATTTCATCGGCGTCAGAGCCATGGGTAAAAAGAGAGTTTCTGCCGGTGAACTGGTAGAATAAGATGGTTCAAAAAACTTGTTTACCGAATTCATATGATAAACAGCAGAGCGGAAGAAAGGTCTTATAACAAGATCCTTTCTTCCGCCCCTTTTCTTTTGAGCACTGCAGTTTCTGTTTTTTTGTATTATGCCGATTCCAACTGGAGAACGGAAACTTCAAAAGCTGTTTTTTCGAGAACTGTTCCGTATTCGGTTTTCTTTCTGTATTGTCTGCTTTGAATCCTGCCTTTCAGTATGATTTTCTCTCCTACATCCAGCGTAGACGAATAAACAGCGCTTCTTCCCCATGCGATACACGGTATGTAGTCGGATTTATTATACATCCTGTTGACCGCCAGCATTAAATCACAGATTTTTCTGCCCAGCGGCGAAGTCCGAAGCAGAGGTTTTTTACATAAAAAACCTTCCAGATAGACCTCGTTTTTGTCCGCTTCTTCATCCGCAAGCTTTATGTCCCTTGCGAAAACCACGATATTCAGTTTGTTCCGCCCGTTTTCATCTTCATTATAAGTCCTGATCTGCCCCTCGACAGAAAGTCTCAGCCCACTGCAAACAGTAAAACCGTTGAGAATCCTCTCCGATGCCATCACTGTCACCTTATCCTCATAACCGCTGTTTCTTGCCACAGTAAATGAAAAAGTATAAAAAGCTTCCCCGTAAGTCTTGTGCGAAAGCCGCAGATTGTCTGCTGCCTCACCGCAAAGATAGGCTCTGTTTGTAGTGCAGGTGCCGTCTGTTGTATTTATCATTTTTTTCCTCCCAGAAATACCAATTATTAAATTGTATTCCGGGGAGGAAAGAAATATAACTAATTGTTATTTTTTTCCTTTTCTGTTATAATATATATGTTGTCGTTCCTATTCTGGCAGCAGATAGGAGGTGATTGTCATGTCGATATTTATCTCTTTCTTGATATCGGTTGCGGCAGGTATAGCAGCGCACTATATCTGCAAGTGGTTAGACCGGTATTGCAATCACGACAATTAGCCCAAACGAAAACCCGGCAAATGCAGCTGCCGGGTTTTCATTTTGTGATTAGCCATGTCACTTTTATCTCTTTCTTAGCTAACGACATTATATATCATATCCTCTTTTTTGTCAAACAGCGCTTACAATTTCTGTAAAAAGCCATATTCTGTCTGCCGGTTCTTATCTGTTTCTGCCAACACCTTTCTATGCTCCCTGTTCTGCTGCCAGCGCAACAGGATTATACAGATTGGGACACTTAATGGTGTGTACAAGACTGTCCGCCTGCTGTTTCGTCAGTTCTCCCGGCTGTTTTTTATAATAATAATCGGCGGCTGCCTTAATTCCGTAACAATTTTCACCGTAATAAATGGAATTCAGATACATCTCCAGAATTTCATCTTTCGTATACTTTTTTTCAAGCTGAAAAGCCACAAATACTTCCGCAACTTTCCGCTCCATAACTTTTTCAAAATCAAAATACATATTTTTAGCAAGCTGCTGCGTAATTGTGCTCCCGCCCTCCACAAAGCTGCCCGCAAGAATATCATTCTTCACTGCTCTCGCAACAGCCAGAGGATCCACTCCGAAATGAAGGTAAAACCGTTTATCTTCCGAAGCGATGATTTCATCCACGAAATACTCGTCCATATCCGAAAGCGGTATGAAATTTCCGTTACTGCGGATTTCCGCCGCTTTCTGCTCAACAGAAACTGTTCCTACAGCGTTTTTATACAAATGATATCCTCTATAGACTGTGGGCGCCGCTAAAATCCCGCACAGCAGTATCAAAACCAAACAGTATTTAGCCAGTTTTCTCATAAAAACACCCCTTTCTGCTTCGGTACCTTCATTGTACCTCAGAAAAAAGGGGTAATGCCATAGTCTTCCGTGACAGAAGACTTACACTCTTGTAAGATTGTTTACCTGCCTGCTTTTTTTTGCTTATGAGCCTGAATTTCGGCAATCCGCTGTTTACGAAAGGCAAGATACCTGTTCAGATATTTATTTGCTACGGCAACTGCTACAAATCCCAAAGAAATGGCAACGGCAATCGTAATTGCCGCAGTGCCGTTTTCCACAAACATAGCGTGATCTTCACTGACCAGCGCAAACATCGTATAGTACAGCCTACCTCCCGGAATCAGAGGAACTGCCGCCGCAGTCAGAAAAATTGTTGCGGGGGCTTTGTTCACTCTCGCCATAATTTCCGCATACACCGCAACAAACATAGCCGCAATCAGATTGCTTTCAAAATTACTTCCAAGCTGTTCAAAGGCAAGCAGATAAATCCCCCAGGTAATCAGACCGCCAATCCCAGCATAAAGAACCTGTTTACCCTTAATTTTCAACATCAGTGCAAAACCGATAGAACCAAAAAAAGAAGCCAGTAACTGTACCGCCATTTACAGCACACCCCCCAGCATAATAATCGAAAGGGCAAAACCGCATGCGATAGCCGCAGCTACTAAAAGTGCATTTGAAAGCCGCAGCATTCCGGAAGCAATATCTCCCGTCAGCATATCACGAGCCGCATTGGTCATTGCAATTCCCGGAATCAAAAGCATAATTCCGCCGATCATCAGCATTTCCACGTGCTCCCCGATGCCAATTCTGACAAGAAAATGAGCGCTGATTCCCGCCACAAGAGAAGCCAAAAAATGATACACAATCTGATTCTTTTCCTGTTTTGCCAGAAAAAGCTCAAAAAACACCACAATTATACCCATGATGCAGGAAGCAAACCCGTCCTGCCAGGTTCCGCCGAAAAACAGTGTAAATGCACCCGCGCCAAGTATACATCCTAAAAAACGAAGGGCTACAGACTGTTTCGGTCTGTTCATCACCTGCTCCAGTTTTTCATGAAGCACCTGCCAGTCCGGTGTCGTTTCACAGATTTTGCGGCTTAAATCATTAAGATAATCAAGCCGGTCAAAATTGACATCATTTCGGATTACCTGTCTGATATGGGTCAGAATTCTGCCGTCCGGTGTTTCCATGGTCACCTGTATATTGGAAATGATAATAAATACATTGATCCGGTCTCCCCCGTAACTTCTGCACATACGGGAAATACTGTCTTCCACGCGGCTGACTTCCGCTCCGGCGACAATCATCTCCTCACCGATATCCAAAATCCCCTGCAGAATTTTATCATAGTCATAATCCTTTGTCATTATACAATCTCCAGCTTCATCACTTCGGGGTGACAGTCTACCTGATACTGCGGACATTGTTTACACTCGAAAAAATTCGGCGCATCATCGGGATCTATCGTCTGAAAACCGTTTTTTCTAAAGAATTCCGGCGCTCTCGCCACCAGATAAATAGAATCTCCGCCCATTTCTTTTACTCTTTCAACGACTTTGTCCAGTATGATTTTGCCGACTTTCAGTCTGCGATACGGCTCATCCACTGCAATCCCGTCAATAATATATTTTTCTTCTCTGCGGGCAATCACTGCGCCTGCCACCAGATACTCCTCGTCACCGTGAACGATTTCATAACATTCCACAATGTCGGTATCCACCTCTTCATCACCGTCAAATTCCAGCCGGTTTTCCACAAAAAACTTAACAAGCTTTTCATAATCATCTGTCTTTCTCATTTTCATACGAAGCATAGTTATTTTACCCCCATATTATCCTCGGCTGTGCAGACTCTGAGCCTGTTGTGAAGCACACTGAATTTCATCGGAAATTGCTCTCCATGCTCCCCGTCAATATCGGTCGGCAGATTTTCTTCCGTTTCAATCAAAAGCTGATTGGTTCTGAAATGCAGCACCTTCTTGCTGTCCAGGTGATTCCCCTGCAGAATCTTCACAAAAATTCCCGGCATTTCCAGTATACCCATCTTTCTGAATAAAAGTACATCAAGCATACCGTCATTGATTTCAGAATCCGGCGAAATCTTCTTAAATCCTCCGGCAGACTCGCCGTTCATCACAACCATAAAATACATTTTTTCTCTGTAAACCCGTTCCGGTGTTGTCAATGTAACCTTTACAGGTTTTAAATTCGGTACTTCCGAAAGTCCCTTCAGATAGTAAGCCATCACTCCTATCGTATTCTTCAGAGCCGGGTCGGTCTTCTGACTGACATCGACAACCTGCCCGATCGCCGCCACATTGATAAAATGACGGTCGTTGACCTTTCCTACATCGGCATAAGTATAATTACCGCTTAAAGCGATATCCAGCATTTTGTCGATATCATTGGGAATATCGAAGTAATAGGCAAAATCGTTGGCGGTTCCTGCCGGCATAATCGCAAGAGGTAGGTCTATGTTATTTCGGATCATTGCATTTACGCAGATGTTTATCGTTCCGTCACCGCCGGCTGCAATAATCTGATAATACTCCTCACGATACGCATCTTTGTCCAGCTCTGCCAAATAGTCGTTGATGGCATGGCCGTGAGCCGCTCTGATAGGCACTACCAGATATCCTTCCTTCTGGTATCTTTCGATAATCGAGTCCAAATTGCTCTTAAACATACCGCTTCCCGAATTCGGATTATAAAACAGAATTACCTTTTTCAGTTTTTTTATTTTCTCGCTCATTTTATGATACCTCTGACTGCTCCGATCAGATACAATGATCCCGAAAACAGAATCACATCATAATCTTCTTTCTGTGACAGCGCATATTCCGCTGCTTCTTTTACAGACGGTTTCACGACAGCGCTGCCGCCCTTTTTTTCTATCCCGACAGCAAGCTCCGAAGCCGCCAGCTTTCTCGGATTATCCGGCTCTGTCGCTACAAAATCTTTTGTGATATTCAAAAAATAATCCAGAGCCTCATCCACTTCTTTATCTGCCAGAAACCCGACGACCATAAGAATTTTCTTTCCGCTGCAAAAACGGCAGATTGTTTCGGTAAGGGCCTTTGCGCCATCGGGGTTATGGGCGCCGTCGATAAGTACATCGGGCTTTCTTCCCATCAGCTCCAGGCGGCCGTTCTGCCTTGCTTCTTTCATTCCGGACAGAATAGCCTGTTTATCCACGCGAATTTTTCCTTCCCGGTTCAAAACCGCCAGAGCATATAAAGCGCAGACTGCATTCTGAACCTGATGTCTTCCCGGCATAGAAATTTCAATTTCATAGCTATCCCCGAAAATCTCCGCAGTAAACTCAGTGCCTGTCAGATTTTCTTCCCGGATTTCATAAGGAATTTCCTGAGAATCATACAGTTTCGCGTGTTTTTTACGGCATATCTCCCGAAATACTTCTATGGCATCGGGATGGTCCGAAGCTGTAATTACAGGACATCCTTCTTTGATAATACCGGCTTTTTCTCCTGCGATTTCAGCGATGGTATCACCCAGCCTGTCAGTGTGGTCTAAGGAAATGGAAGTAATGATGCTGGCAAGGGGTTTTTCCACCACATTGGTGGAATCCCCTCTGCCGCCAAGCCCCACTTCCAGCACGACATAATCCGTATTTTTTTCATAAAAATACAGAAATGCCACAGCTGTAATGACTTCAAATTCTGTGGGTGATTCGTATCCTTCTTCCGTCATTTCGGATACTTTGTCAAGAACCCGATCGCTGCATTTTTGCAGGTCACTGTCAGAAATATATGCACCGTCAAATTCAATACGCTCGTTAAAGATTTCGAGAAACGGCGATGTGAACAAGCCGCAGTGATAACCTGCCGTCTGCAGCACCCGATAAATGTATCTGCAGACAGAGCCTTTCCCGTTGGTTCCGGCAACATGAATAACTTTCAAATCTTTATGAGGATTTCCCAGTTTATCTAAAAGCACATGCATCCGTTCCAGCCCCAAAACCCAGCCGAATTTTGAAAGTTCACTGATTCTGCTGACTGCATCTGTCATTACTTACCTACCTTCTTGGCTACCATAGCCAGTCTTTCTTCTACCTTCGCAAGCATTTCTTTATACTTTGCCTGCTTTTCTTTTTCTTCATTGATGACTTTTTCAGGCGCTTTTGCAAGGAAGCCTTCGTTGGACAGCTTACCTGCCACACGCTTTACTTCGCCCTCCAGCTTTTTCTTTTCCTTGGTCAGGCGGTCGTATTCCGCATTGAAATCCACAAGATCATCAAGCGGAATAAAGATTTCGATACCTACAATAACTGCGGACATGACCTCTTCCGGCAATGCGTCTTTATCTGTTACAAATTCAATTTCCGTAATATTTGCCAGGTCTTTGATATATCTTTCCCCGCCTTTGATAATTTCCATTTTTTCGCCTTCTGCCAGAATTACAGCGCGAAGCGCTTTGCTCGGTTTTGCATCGGCTTCCGCGCGAATATTTCTGATTGCGCCGATGGCTTCCATAGCTGTTTCCAGTTTTGCTTCTTCTGCCGCAAAGTTTCTTGCTTCACTGTATGTTGGGAATTTCGCCTTAATTAAGAAGCAGTCCGGATTGTCCTCTCTTTCGCATAGGGAATGAGGCAGGAAGGACCAGATTTCTTCTGTAATAAACGGCATAAACGGATGCAGCATTTCCAGCATATTCTTCAGAGCCATAACCAGTACGAAACGAACAACTTTCTTGTCTTCTTCGTCGTCGCCCCAGAGTCTTTTCTTAACCAGTTCAATATACCAGTCGCAGTATTCGTTCCAGATCAGTTCGTAAACGCGCTGTCCTGCCAGAGCCAGATCGTATCTTTCCAGAGCCTTGTTCACATATTCAGCGGCATCGTTCACTCTGCTGATAATCCATTTGTCTTCGTCACGCAGCGCAATATTGCTGAAATCAGCAGTATCTCCGCAAGCCATACCGCAGCAGTCTGCGCAGCATTTTGCCATTTCTCTGAAATTGCCGTCTTCGTCCTTAAGATTCATAATTACGAATCTGGAAGCATTCCAGAGCTTGTTGGCAAAGTTTCTTGCAGACTCCAGCTTGTCGGTTTTGAAACGCATATCATTACCCGGAGTAATGCCGGTTGTCAGCATAAAACGCAGAGCGTCTGCGCCGTACTGATCGATGACTTCCAGAGGGTCGATCCCGTTTCCGAGAGATTTACTCATTTTGCGTCCTTCCGCATCGCGAACCAGACCGTGAATATATACATGATGGAACGGAATCTCTCCCATGGTTTCACAGCCTGAGAATACCATTCTGATTACCCAGAAGAAAATGATATCATAGCCTGTTACCAGCACATCGGTCGGATAGAAGTATTCCAGTTCTTCTGTTTTTTCAGGCCAGCCCAGTGTGGAGAACGGCCATAATGCAGAGGAGAACCAGGTATCCAGAACATCTTCATCCTGTTTCAGATCAGCGCTGCCGCACTTCGGACACTTTGTCGGATCTTCTTCCGCTACAATCAGTTCACCGCAATCCTGACAGTACCATGCAGGAATTCTGTGACCCCACCAGAGCTGACGGGAAATACACCAGTCTCTGATTTCTTCCAGCCAGTGCAGATAAGTCTTCTCAAATCTGTCCGGCACATGGGTCAGCTTACCGCTCTTTGCCGCTTCGATGGCAGGCTTTGCAAGGTCTTCCATCTTTACGAACCACTGATCGGAAAGCATCGGTTCGATAACGGTGTGGCATCTGTAACATTCACCTACCGGAATTACCTTTTCCTCAGTCTTTACAAGATAGCCTGCTTCTTCCAGATCTTTCACCCATGCTTTACGGCATTCATATCGGTCCATGCCCTCATATTTTCCTGCCAGTTCGTTCATGGTCGCGTCAAGGTTAATGCAGGACAGACTTTCCAGATTTGCTCTCTGCCCTACTTCAAAGTCGTTCGGGTCGTGAGCCGGTGTGATTTTAACGGCGCCGGTTCCCTTCTCCGGATCAGGATACGGGTCTGCGATGACAGGAATTTCTCTGCCCACAAGCGGCAGAATCACTTTCTTTCCTACCATATCCTTGTATCTTTCGTCATCAGGATGTACTGCAATTGCCACATCGCCGAACATCGTTTCCGGTCTTGATGTTGCAACAATCATTTCCTTTCCGCCCTCTTCCGCAGCAGGATATCTGAAATACCAATACAGTCCGTTCTTGTCTTCGTGTTCCACCTCTGCGTCGGAAAGGGAGGTTCCGCACTGCGGACACCAGTTGATCAGACGGTTTCCTCTGTAAATCAAGCCCTTATTATAAAGCTGAACGAAGAAATGTCTGACCGCCTTATTGCAGCCCTCGTCCATGGTGAAGCGTTCTCTGCTCCAGTCGCAGGAATCCCCCAGCTTACGACACTGACGGGTGATTCTTCCGCCGTATTCTTCTTTCCATGCCCAAGCTCTTTTTAAGAATTCTTCTCTGCCAAGGTCTTCTTTTTCCTTGCCTTCTTCGTTTCTGATCTTTTCTACGACCTTTACTTCTGTAGCAATGCTGGCATGGTCGGAACCCGGCAGCCACAGCGCGCTGTATCCCTGCATTCTCTTCCAGCGAGTTAAAACATCCTGCAGTGTCTGGTCCAGCGCATGCCCCATATGCAGCTGCCCTGTGATATTCGGCGGCGGCATAACAATGGTAAAAGGCTTCTTGTCCTTGTCCACTTCTGCTCTGAATGCGCCCTTTTTCTCCCACATTTCATAGATACGATCCTCAAAATCATGAGGATTATATGTCTTTGCTAAATTCTTTTCCATTGGTGTATATTCCTCCTTTTTAATTCTATGTTTTTACTCTGTCGCAGCCTTAGGGTTTCTCAGTCCTGACAAAACTGACAACTTTTATTTTTACTGTCAGCCTTGTCAGTAAAATTCACAAAAGCACTGACGAAACTGACTAAATTCTGTTCAACTGTCAGTTTTGTCAGATTTACTTCCGCAAACTCTTATTTTAGCCGCTGATTAAGACGAATTACTGACAAATTCTCAAATTCTAATTGCTTTTGTCAGTAATTTCATAACGCAAATAAAAAAGTCCCCTGTATCGTGCGTATGCACAACACAAAGGACGAAATCACTTCCGCGGTACCACCTTTGTTCCGGCGGCGCACCTTTGCTGTATGTCCTCAGAAAACTTCTGCACAAATACAGCGCCGACACCTCCGGCACTCTTTTTTTTAAATCAGACTCCAAAGCAACCTTCAGCGGATACGATGCTCTAAGGTCTCTCAGCCCGCGGACCTTATTCTCTGTAAAGTGTTCTCTCGCCTACTCCTCTTCTTCTGCGCCTGTATTTACATTATCTAAAATATTTTACCAAAAAATCGCGATTTTGCAAGTGGTAAATTTATATTTTCCTCATAACATAATTTATCCTTTTCTCATGGCTTTCACCCTAACATTGATTTATCTTTTCCACGCAGCTGTGACTTCCTTCTGCAGTTCTTCTACGGTTTTTTGAAGAATCGGATGCCTTTTCCACGGGGCAATCTGCACCATCGGAGTCAAAACAAAATCCCGCAGATGCATCTCTTTGTGAGGAATAGTCAGATTTTCGCTGTCATAAACCATATCGTCATACAACAGAATATCCAGATCCAAAGTTCTCGGCCCCCAGCGCACTTCTCTTTTCCGATCCGCAGCAGCCTCAATGCCGTGAAGAGTCTCCAAAAGCTCCTGCGGCTCCTGCAGTGTACGAAGAGCAAGCGCGCCATTCAAAAAATCATCCTGCACAACTCCGCCGTAAGGCTCCGTAACAATATAGTCAGAGACACTCACAACCTTACAGTCGTCCCGTTCGGAAAGGCAGTTTACCGCCATATCCAGATAAGCCTTTTTATCTCCCAGATTAGAACCCATGGCAATATACGCAGTATGCCAGAAACGGCTGATTTTTACCGACACATAATCAAGCGGCAGCTTGACCGGTGCCCAGGGTTTTTTCAGCTCCAGGTCAATCCCTTCCACCAACGGATAGGCATCTAGCACCGCTTCCGCCAGATTCTCCGCAGCAGCCTCGATCAGTTTATATGTGTTCTTCTGTAAAAAATCGGTCATAAACAGGCTGACCTCACCATAATGAGTGGAATCTTCCAACTGATCTGTTTTTCCGGCCTTTCGCGTCTTTGTGTAAAGCACCGCAGACACGATAAATTTCTGTCCCAGGGAATTTTCCTCGGGAAAAACCCCGTGATTTGCAAAAACCTGCAAGTTTTCAATATATATTTTATCGTAAATTTTATCCATTGTTTCCTCTTTCAATTCGCTCTGTATCATCTGCTTTCTTTAAATAGTCTGCATATCCTATCTCAAATAAACCGGTTTTATCTGCTGTCCTCCGATGTATTCAGAACTCGGAGCTTAACAGGCATAGAATTCAGACCTGCCTGGAATTTATCGCTGTACAGACCTGCCTTTATTTTCCTTCATTTATAATCGCGCGGGTCATACGGATTGCCCTTGCATTTTCTTTTACATCGTGAACCCGGACAAAAGACGCGCCCTTCAAAACTCCCATCACAGTGGTTACCAGCGTGCCTTCTACCCTCTGATCAGTCGGCAGATCCAAAGCAGTTCCGATCACAGATTTTCTGGAGGTTGCAAGAAGTACGGGATATCCCATATCGCACAGCTTCTCAAGATTGTTTACCGCAATCAGATTATGCTCATAAGTTTTACCGAAACCAACGCCCGGGTCCAGCATAATCTGCCATTCCTCAATGCCTGCATCGGAAGCAATTGCCAGAGATTCATAAAGATCGAAAAGCATCTCCTGCATAAAATCGCCGTATTCCGCGTTTTCCCGGTTATGCATCAGGCAGCAGGGAACTTTGTACTCAGCAATCAACTCAGCAACTCTTCGGTCATATTTCAGCCCCCAGATATCATTTACCATATCTGCGCCCGCCTTCAGCGCCGCTTCCACTACTTCGCTTTTATAGCTGTCGATGGATACTGGTGCATTAAAATTCTCCTTTACCATTTCAATATACGGTACCACCCGCGCAATTTCCTCCGAAACGGAAATCTGCCGATGTCCCGGACGGGTAGACTCTCCGCCGATATCAATGACATCCGCACCCTCCTCTATCATCTGCGCTACATGAGACTTTGCTCTTTCCAAATCGTTCCACTGTCCTCCGTCAGAAAAAGAATCCGGCGTTACATTCAGTATCCCCATAATGTAGCAATTGTTTTTTAAGTCAAATTCTCTGTTTCCGATTTTCATATCCCTAACCTCATTTCCTTTTATTATGATTATATCTATAAGCATCTGTAAGATTCAGCTTTCCGATATGCTGCTGTTTCCGAAAAAGATTCCGCCTCGAAAAACAGCTGTCACGCAGAAACTCTGCATATTTGTGTAAAGATGCCTTTATACAATTGTATTTACGGCACTTCTGACTATCTGACAAGATACAGGTTTTTCTTTTCCTGCGCCCAGCTGCATTCACTCTCTGCCGCACATGCAAAACAGTTTCTTGACAATTTGTCCGCCCGATAAATCAGTCCCCTTAAAGTATCCTCGCAGGAAACAGCTCGATTCCGGTGGCTTCTGACCGCATCCAGTATTTTTTCCTTTTCCGTTTCGTCAAAACCGCAGTCATCCAGAATTGATGCCGCCATCACAGCCCCTGCTTCTTCGTGGGGAATACCTTCCATATACTGTCTTCCCCGTCCGATATCGTGAAGAAGCGCCGCACTGTAAATCAGCTCCTTTGAAATCTCAAGGTCTCTTTCCAGGTTTTCAAGGCAGGCAAGCCTCGCTACATGGAGCAGATGATCGATATTATGACGACAGAACTTCCTGTTTTCTTCATGGGCCGCAATCTGTGCCGCTGCAGCTCGCCACGATTTATGGCAAAGGATACGGTTTGCCCGCTGCATTTCGTTCATTCGTATCTCCCTCTTCCGTATGCTTTCACTTTATCTGTATTCTCCGCAGATATTTCCGCTCATCTTCTGAAACCTCCCGTCCGGCTTATGTATCCGGCGGCAGTTTTAACACGCCTTATTTCCCGGGAAATCAGTTTTATCTTTTCAATATTTTCCCGCTGATTATTTCCCCAGCATCTGAAAAAATCTATTCTGCAGATTTATATCCGTTTCAAAAATACCCCGGGTTATAACAGTAATGGTCTGCGCGCCCGGTTTTCTGATGCCCCGCATAGTCATACACATATGCTCCGCCTCCATAAGAACCATAACCCCCTTTGGATTCAGCTCCTGCATAAAGGCATCCGCAACCTGCGCCGCCAACCTCTCCTGCAGCTGAAAACGCTTTGCAAAAACCTCGACGGTACGGGCAATTTTTGAAAGTCCCACAACTTCCCCGTTCGGTATATATGCTACCGCAGCCTTGCCGTAAAAAGGAAGCATATGGTGCTCGCAGAAAGAATAGAAGCGAATATCCTTTTCCAGCACCATATCACTGTTTTCAACATAAAAACGTTTTGACAGATGCTCCTTAGCGCTGTCTTCATACCCTGCAGCAAGCTCCTCATACATTTTAGCGATGCGGTCCGGCGTTTCCAAAAGACCTTCCCTGTTTATATCCTCGCCGATTCCCGAAAGAATCAAGCGTACACCTTCTTTGATTTTTTCTTTATCCATCATTGACACCTTTCTGTATGATTTTACCGCAACTTTTATTGTATGATATTTGCGGCAGAAGTGCAAGACCGACAGAGAAAAAAAACAGACAAAAAAAATCTAGAATTTTACGCCATTTTACGCCGGCTTTCCGCATCATTTTTCACCTTTTTCGCCAAAACATCTCTGAGAGATTTGCAAAAATCATCCGCATAAAATAATGCAGATTTAATCCGCAAAAATTGGGAATTCTATATTTGTAATACTATTGTAAGGTTTTCCTCACCGAATTTTCACAGGATTGACTTTTTATATGGTGCCGTTTCTGTTATAATAGAAGCGTAAAAGGGAATACGAACTGCGTATTCAAGGGAGGAAGGATTATGAAAACGAAATCTAAAGACAGAAAAAAGCTGAAGAAAGAGAATCGAAAACGAGAAAGAGACTTAACTGTTTACTTATGGATGCTGAAACATTCGTGTGAAAAAACTTCATATACGACGCCGACTCACGAATGGTCAACAGAACTTTAAGAGGTGATTTTGGGAGATAAATATAAATCGTTTCAGTAATTTGAAAGGCCCAAGGGGTTTCGCAGAATTTGCGAAGCACCTTGGGTCGTTTTTATTCTTTCGGCATTTTGGGTTTTGCAACCTGCCGGAACCGGCTTATTATTTCAAGCCGATTGAAGCAAGCTGTATAAACTGCTTTGCCGTCCGGGGGCTTCTGCCGTTTGACCGTATGGCAAAAGCTTCCGCCTTTTTGAAAAGCTCGTCGTCTTCCATATCGAGTCCGTATTCGGCTGCCAGACTTTTTATGATTTCCAGATACAAATCTTTTTCCGGTTTGGAGAAAGTGACTGTAAGACCGAACCTTGCGGAAAGACTCATGGTTTCCTGAAGGGTATCATTTAGATGCAGGTCGTCTCCCTGCCGCGCCGCAGCGGATTCTTTTATCAGATGTCTGCGGTTGCTGGTGGCATAAATGGCGATATTTTGGGAGTAACCTGTGACACCGCCTTCCAGAATTCCTTTCAGAGAAGAAAAACCGTCGTCGCCGGCGCTGAAGCTGAGATCATCGATATAAAAGATAAACTTCAGCGGGTTTGCCGACAGCTTTTCCATAACCGCAGGAATTTCTGAAAGCTGGCTTTTGTCAAACTCGATGAGCCTGATTCCGCTGTCGTAAAAAGCGGCGGCGCAGGCTTTAATCGTAGATGATTTACCTGTTCCGGCATCACCGTAAAGCAGCACATTGGCGGCAGGTTTTCCTTCTGCCAGCGCTCTGGTATTTTCAAGCACCTGATTTCGCTCTCTTTCGTAACCGTAAAGGGTTGAAAGAGGCTGCATATCGGTATGTTCCACAGGAACGGGAATGCCGTTTTTTACTTTAAATGCCTTGTACTGCGCAAAAATGCCGAAGCCTTTTACATGCAGAAGAGAAAGCATTTTCAGATATTCTGCTGACAAGTCCGCATCTTCGTTTTCCCATGCGGGAAGAAATCCGTCGTAAGAGATTTTCTCCCGAAGCAGAGAAGGCCTCAGATTCGAAAGCTCCTGAAGAACGGAAAGCTCTGCCTCAAGACATTCTTTCATAGAAGGAGCGATATCCTTTTGATAAAGGGCTCTTTTCAGAACGCAGTTTTCGTTTTTCTGCATAAATTTCCGTATGAACTCCGTTAAATTGCCGCCTTCTTCATATAATGCTGCTGAAAAGGCCCCGTAGGCTAAAATCTGTTCATCTGCAGAGCCGTTTTCAATAGCATAAATAAGTTTTTGAAGGCTTAAAACCACATCGGTTTCAAGTATACTTCGAAAAACGGAGAGGGCGTTTAACTGTCTGTTCAGGTTTTGCAGTGACTGTAAATTCTTGCTCATTTTATTCAACTGCCACAGTCCAGTTCATAAAGTCTTCGATTTTGCCGGTCTGTATACCGTAAATGGTATCGTACATTTCCTGAGCAACCGGTCCGATTTCGTTGTTGTTAATTACCATTTTCTCACCTTTGTAGAGAAGTTCTCCTACAGGGGAGACGATGGCTGCTGTACCGGAAGCGAACATTTCTTTCAGCTGTCCGTCTTTGTAAGCGGCTTCCAGTTCGTCGATAGAAATTTTCCGTTCGGAAACTTTGATGCCTTTTGCTTTACAGAGGGCGATGATGGAGTTTCTGGTGATGCCCGGCAGAATGGAACCGTTGAGCTCACTGGTGACAACCTCATCACCGATTACAAAGAAAGCATTGGCAGCGCCGATTTCCTCAATATATTTCTGTTCGATTCCGTCTAACCACAGAATCTGTTCGTATCCTTTTTCGTGGGCGATTTCCTGAGCCTTCAGGCTGGCTGCATAGTTGCCGCCGCATTTGGCTTCGCCGGTTCCGCCTTTAACTGCTCTGACATAGACATCTTCCACATACATCTTGGTCGGAGCCAGTCCGTTTTCAAAATAAGGTCCCACAGGACTTAAGATAATCATGAATTTATAAGTTTCGGAGCGGCGTACGCCCAGAAACGGTTCGTCTGCAAAGATAAACGGTCTGATGTAGAGAGCGGTGCCTTCGCCTTCCGGAATCCATTCCTGATCAACTTTTACAAGCGCCTTGATAGCCTCTACGAATAAATCTTCGTCGATAGGCGGAATGCAGAGTCTGTCATTGGTGTTGTTGGTTCTCTTTGCATTCATGTAAGGGCGGAAAAGCTGTACACGGCCCTCCGGTGTTTTATATGCCTTTAATCCTTCGAACATTTCCTGACCGTAGTGAAGTACCACAGCGGCAGGATCCAGCTGAATCGGTCCGTAAGGCAGAATGCGGCCGTTATGCCAGCCTTCAGACGGATTGTAGTCCATCACGAACATATGGTCCGTGAATTCGGTTCCGAAACGCAGACCTTTTGATTCCGGTTTCTTTTTCGGATTTGGATTGCTGGTTACAGGAAATTCATATTTCATATCAGTGTCCCTCTTTTCGTAAGTTTTCTTCAAAAATCTAATCATAGTGTAACGCACAAATTGTACATTGTCAACAATTTTTATTAAAAAATATTGGTTTTATATACAAATATATTGCATGCCCTATTTCGAGATTCTATACAAAGATACGACCATGTAAATATCAGACAGCATTTATTGCCGTTTTCATATTCTTAATCCAATCTGCTCCCTTTCCCAGACAGAATTTCTCACCTCCCATGCTTCCATAATAGTCGGCATTTCTGCGTGATTCCATGTATGCTGCAGCAGCCACAAATAGACGATCTGCTCTTTGGTCAGTTTCTTTTCTGTGTCTTTACTGCCTCGATTTATCATATCACCTTTTAACATAATCTCATTCTTCTTTCGAATATCTACAAGAAACCCCTTTTGTACTTTTGATTATATCAGACGATTTTGTCGAAATCTCCTTCTTTTCTGTGAACAATCTGTGTGGGAATCCTTACAAAAATATTACAATGGCTGGATTTTTACGCTTACATTGTGGTATAGTATTGATGTTGAATCTAACCATTTATGGAGGCATATATGATAAGGAAATTTGCAAAATTCTACAAACCCCATCTGAAGCTTTTTATTCTGGATATGACCTGCGCCTTTATTGTGGCGTGCTGCGACCTTTTTTACCCGGTCATTGCCAAGAATATCATCAATGACTATGTCCCCAATAAAAACCTGCGGCTGTTTGTCATCTGGGCACTGGTGCTTCTTAGCATCTATGTTCTGAAAGCCGGTCTTAACTTTGTAATTCAATACTGGGGACATATTGTCGGCGTACGGATTCAGGGAGATATGCGCCGCGATTTGTTCCGCCATCTTCAGAAGCTCCCCTTTTCATTCTTTGATGAAAACAAAACAGGCTCCATTATGAGCCGTATGATTAACGATTTATTCGAAGTTTCCGAGCTTGCTCATCACGGACCGGAGAATCTGTTTCTTTCTCTGATTATCCTGTTCGGCGCATTTATTATGCTGGCGCAGATCAGTCTGCCCCTAACGCTGATTACCTTTGCGGTTCTGCCGTTTATGATTTTCTTCGCCTTCAAAACCAGAACCATGATGAATAAAGCTTTCCGAGAAACCCGCGTTAAAACAGCGGAAATCAACGCCAGCGTCGAAACAGCCATTGCAGGCATCCGTGTATCAAAAGCCTATACCGCAGATGAACACGAAAACAAAAAATTCAATACTGCCAACGAAAATCTGAAGCGATCCAGAGCAGGCGCTTATAAATCCATGGGAATTTTCCATTCTGGTATGACGCTGTTTATGGATCTACTGTATCTGATGGTATTGACAAGCGGCGGATTGTTTTTCTTCTACGGAAAAATCAACGCCGGCGAATTTGCCGCTTTCCTTCTGTACATTTCTATGTTCTTAAATCCGATCAACAAACTGGTGGCCTTCTACGAACAGCTGCAGGAAGGTATGACCGGTTTCAAACGGTTCTGTGAAATTATGGACATCCCCGAAGAAGAAAGTGAAACGGAGCATCTTCTTGAGCCCGACCATCTGGACGGACACATCTGCTTTGAAAATGTAAGCTTCAGCTATGAAAAAAGCGATGACAGTGATGACAGCGGCGAAGATGCGCCTGTTATCAGCAATCTTTCCATGGATATCGAAAAAGGCCGCACGCTTGCGCTGGTCGGACCTTCCGGCAGCGGGAAAACGACGATGTGTCATCTGATTCCGAGATTCTATGAGGTGGACTCCGGCCGCATCACCATCGACGGTATTGATATTACGCAGATATCCAGATACGCCCTGCGTAAAAACATCGGTATGGTTGCTCAGGATGTCTTTCTCTTCAACGGCACCATCCGCGAAAATATCGCCTACGGTAATCTGGATGCTACCGACGATGAAATCATCGAGGCTGCAAAGAAAGCCAATATTCACGACTATATTATGACCATGGAAGACGGATACGACACTCAGGTCGGCGAGCGGGGCATCAGACTGTCCGGCGGACAGAAACAGAGAATTTCCATTGCCAGAGTCTTCCTGAAAAATCCTCCGATTCTGATTCTTGATGAAGCAACTTCCGCTCTGGATAATGCAACGGAAATGCTGATTCAGAAATCCTTGGAGGAACTGGGACGCGGCAGAACATCCATCATCGTTGCACACAGACTCTCCACCATCAAAAATGCCGACGAAATCATCGTACTCACAAAGGACGGCATCACCGAACGCGGCAGCCATGAAGAACTGGTAAAAGCCGGCGGTATGTACGCCGAACTGTACCAGTACCAGTTCAGAGAATAGAAGTCCAGTTCTTTCCCATCGGTATTCCGGTCATTTCAGATGGCATTCAAAACCGGCATTTAATATGAGAACAAATAAAAACCCCGGCAGGTCCGACTCTTGTCAGACTTTCCGGGATTTTCTCTATCTGTTATTTTTCTGCCATTACTTTTTCTTCGGCAATTCCGGTCTTTTGCTTTTATTACACAATACCGTTCAGTTCTTCTGTTGCGTAAGTCAGCATTTCGATAGCTGCCGGAATCGAATTTTCATCAAGATCAAACTCAGCATTGTGAAGAGTCTGAGTTGTGTCGCAGCCGATTCCCACATAAGTTGCAATACCGCCGTTGTCCTGCACTTTGTTAATCATAACGGAAGCATCGTCCGTACCGCCTACATTGCCTTCAAAGTAAACCTTTTCAAACCAGGAAACTTTCTTAGCCGCTCTTTCGACAACTTCCATAATCTCGTCGCTGCTCTTTGCCGCCGGAATTTCACCGAAGTCAACATAAGTGTATTCCATATCGTAAGCTTTTGCAGCACCGTCTAAAATATCAAAGACTCTCTTACGGGCATAATCTGCAATCGTTCTGGTCTGACCTCTGTATTCCACGCTCATAAACGCGTTCGGCGCAATGGTGTTTGCTACTACACCGGCATTGAGAATACCTACATTAACTCTGCACAGACCTTCTTCATGAGGTGCAATTGCATGCAGGTTCAGCGCAGCTGTGCAGGCTGCCAGCAGAGCATTTTTGCCTTCCTGAGAAGCACCGCAAGGATGAGCTGCCTTGCCATGGAAAGTAACATCAATCTGGTCATCACTTAAGAAGTCCTTGCAGCCGCATGCAATAGTATTGGACGGAAGCGGCCATCCTTCAGCGGTCAGCGCCATATGAACGGAGATAAAATTCTTAACATCGTCCAGATGCCCTTTGTCCACGATGGAGTGAGCGCCGTTATAAGTTTCTTCAGCCGGCTGGAAAATAATTCTCATTTTTCCTTTCAGCTTGTCTTTTCTCTGCATCAGCTCATAAGCAAGTCCCAGACCGATTGCTGTATGAGCGTCGTGGCCACAGGCATGTACGCAGCCTGCATTACAGGAAATATATCCCTCGTCAAAAGGTCTGAATCCTTCTTTCTGCGGTTCGTCATAAGGAAGACAGTCAATATCAAAACGGAATGCAGTGACAGGTCCTTCCTTCCCGGTATCCAGCTCGCAGATAACGCCCGGATAACCATTTGTCCGTTTTACATAATCCGGATTTGCGCCCTGCGCAACGGCTCTTTCCATTTCTGCTTTCTTTTCTTCATCTGAAAGCATTTCAAAGTCAATGGATTCAACCTTTACAACCTCGTCGCCCATTAGACACCGGTATCCCATACCTTCCAAAATTTCCGCAACTCTTGCACTGGTTCGCATTTCTCTCCAGCCCAGTTCCGGATAATGGTGAAATTCTCTGCGGTATTCAATAAACTGATTCATGTTAAAGCCCCTCTTTCTTTTCTTTAATATTTGTATTTCTGCAGGCATCCAGCGCTTTCCCGAGCAGCCGGACGCCCTGTTTAATCTGATCATCGGTCACATCGCTGAAACTGAGCCTGATGTGGCCTTTTTTTCGTTTCGTCTCCTCATAAAATACCCATCCGGGTATCACCAGAACACCTTTTTCCTCTGCCAGCCTGCACAGCGCCCGCTCGTTTATGGAATCATCCAAAGTACACCAGAGCAGCAGTCCTCCGGCAGGCTTGCTGTAACTGATTCCCTTGTCGGAAATCTTATCCAGCTCGCTGCACAAAAGATTAAGCTTCTGACTGTAAACCCTGCGTACACGCTCCGTATGTCTGTCATACTCTCCCGAATCGATATACTGATTCAGAAAATACTGGCCCGCGCTTCCCACAGCCGTTTCATCGACGCTGACCGCATATCCCAGCATATCGATAAAATCAGAAGGTCCCAGAGCAAAAGCGATTTTCATCATATACGGAAAAATCAATGTGAAGGAATACAGATAAATCACCATTTTATTGGTATCCAGCGTATAAAGACTCGGTATATCCTTTCCGTCATATCGAAAATCCCAAAGGTAGTCCTCCTCGATGACCGGCACATTATAAGTGTCTGCAAGGCGAAGCAGCGTCATCCGTTTCTCAAGCGACATAGTAATCCCTGTCGGATTATGGAAATTGGGAATCGTATAAATAAACTTCGGCTTACGGCCTCTGATCTGCTCTTCCAGAATATCCATCCGCATGCCATCATCTTCCATAGGTACTGTAATCACTTCAATGCCTCTGTTGTAGAAAATACTGAAATTATCGGGAACCATAGGTTCTTCCGCTATAATACAATCTCCTTCTCTAAGGTAGAGCATGGCAAGATAACTGATAATCTGATTGGTCTCTGCTAAGATCTGTACATTCTTAGGCATTACATAGATATTCCGATCCGATAACAGCCTGCATATATTCTCTTTCAGATGCTCTGTTTCTTCCGCAAATGCGGTTACACTGCCCTGTTCATTTGCAAAAATTCTGGGAATCACCGACTCCATATCTGTAATCGGGCTAATCGACCTGTCCATAACAATGCCGCCGAAACTGATCATTCCCTCTGTTTCCGACTGAACAAACAGTTCATTAAACCGCTTTTCCGCTCTTCGAAACTCGTAGCGAAAGGCTTTCTCCAGCGGAAAAAAACGCTTGCCGAAATCGGAAGTTTCCTTCGGCGCTTTTACAAAATATCCCTTCGGCTTCTTTCTTGATACTACTACAAGTTCATCATCAATCAGAACATCATAAGCTCTGATAACAGTATTTCTGTGTACAGAGAGTTCTTCAGCCAGTTTTCGCTCCGGCGGCAGCTTAAAGCCTGCCGTAAGCTCCTGGGAATAGATTTTTTCAGCAATTTCTCCGGCAATCTGCTTGTAAACCGGAATCGAACTGCTTCGGTCAACGGTTAATTTCATAGACTCAAGTCCTCATCATCTGTCTTCACCTTACCGCATACCGCATTTTGCAAATACAGGCTGCCGCAGGCATTCAAGACACAAAAGGCTTTTTACGCAAGGTGTACCTGCACAAAAAGCCTTTTACATACTTGTCTATCTTATTTTAAGCTTATTAACCCGATTATGCAACACTTTCTGTGTTTTTCGCCTTCAGTTTTTTTACATATCTGTCCCATACAACCAGCATCATCAAGCCGATTACCATAATCACCACGATTGCAATAAACAGATAGCGGTAGCCTTCATTTCCGAATGCATCGAGAAGTTTACCGGATACAAACGGCACTACAACCTCCGGAAGATATCCGACTGTACATACAAGACCGATTGCGGTACCTGATACTCTGAGAGGAATACCGCCTTCATCCATCATGGAGAATACCATGCTGTAACCGCCGTACATACCTGCATAAATGATGATGCACAGTACGATAAACAGTGTAGAAGACATACCGTTCATAACAGCAAGAAGCAGTGTTCCGATTGCCATCATGGAGAAGGTTACATAAAGAACCTTTGATCTTCCTGTTTTGTCAGCGATAATACCGCCTCCAAAAGCTGCTACCGGTCTTACCCACTGCGCTGCCGCTGTGACGAAAGCGCCTGCTGTAGCTACCATGCCAAATTTAGAGGTTGCATACGGTGTGAAATACCAGAATGCAATGTTCATTACATAAGTACAGCATAAGATTGCTGACAGAATCCACACAGCCGGCATTTTAACCACTTCTTTAATCTGTGCAACGCTGATCTTGTCATCTTTGTTTTCTGCCACAACATCTTCAGACTGCGGTTCTTTCATAATGATAAAGAGTACTACGCCGAGAAGAATTGCAATTGCGGAATAGTAAATAATTACTGCATTCAGACCGCCCAAATCCCCCATCTTCTTCTGGAAATAGTTGAAGATTGCCAGGAAGCATACAGCGTCAACCGCATATACGATACCTCTGCCGCCGTCCATAAAGCCGTAAGCTTTACTCTGTTCATTTTCGCTTGCGATTTCACGAAGGCTCTTCAGAAGGGAAGGCCAGAATGCGAACAGGGAAGTGAATCCCCATAATGCATAAATACCAAGCAGCATAATATAGTTCGGATGCATCAGGTGAAGCAGTCCGCCTACACCGGTTAAAATCAGAGAAACCGACATTAACTTTCTTGTAGATACCATGTCGGCAACCACACCGCCGAACAAATAGGAAATCATTCCGAAAAGTCCGAACATGGAACCGAACATACCCATCTGTGTATTGGTCAGGTTATAGGTTTCCAGATAAGCGTCATAGAAATAGGATCTAAAATACGGAAGTCCGTAAATCATTGCACCTGCAATGGTGATCAGCACCAGATGAAACATGTGCTTTCTCAGCTTTGAAGTCTGCACTTCACTCATTCTTTCTCACTCCTTAAATAAATACATAAAATAATTTCCGCTGTTAAACTTGTAACAACGGTTTTATCATACCAAAAAAATGAGCAAGATAAAGTACCAAAAAAAATAAAAAGGCGATTTTTTGTAGTCCAAAACATCATAAATATAGTAAATCATACCAAAACACGCACCCGCAGAAGACGCTTCTCCGTAAAACTCAAAAAACCGAAAGCTCCATCTTGCGATGGAGCCTCCGGCTGCGATATTTAATTAAGAAAGAACGTTCAAAAGAATAATCTGTAACCCTATCTCCTTTTGACAATATCAGTATAGCAATCAATTGTGATGATTCTGCGAAGAATTCTTATCGCTATTGTGTTGAAACCCTTAAGATTCCTTAAGAAAAGCCATATGCCCTGCCGCCGTGTCTTAAATACAAGAACGAAGCAAAAGAACGCTTTCTTAAAACAGGGAAAGCTGATCCGTTTCCGGAAGCCCTTCAAACACACCGTGAGCCCGCAAGGCCTCTACCGCTGTTTTGTTCAGCTTTGCTCTGTTGACTGCTTCTTCGATGGTGAAGAACGGTTTCTCATCATAGGCATCAGCCAGAGCTTTTGCCGCTGAATCACCCACTCCCTCCAGAGCAACGAAAGGCAGCAGAACTTTTCCCTCATCGGACCAGAATTTGAGCGCCTTGGATTTTCCCAGTCGGGCAGGTGCAAATTCATAGCCTCTGGAATACATCTCGTAAGCTACTTCCAGTACCAGAATGTCCGCCTGCTCCTTTGCTGTAGCGTTATTGCCCATAGCCTGAATCATTTCAATCCTGTCGAGACACGCCTGCGGACCTTTCAGAATCGTATCGGCATCGAAATTGGCAACCACACTGCTGAAATGGGTCGCATAAAACTCCACAGGATAGTATACTTTGTACCACGCCATACGGAAGGACATCATTACATAAGCAACTGCGTGAGCCCGCGGGAACATATACTGAATCTTAATACAGGAATCGATGTACCAGTCCGGTACGCCGTGTTCCTTCATCACACGAAGCTGCTCTTCTTTCAGCGGCCGGTTCTTACGGACATCCTCCATAATCTGAAAGGATGTCTTGTTCTCAATACCCTTGAGAATCAAATAGTTCATAATGTCATCTCGGGTAGAGATAACTTCACGCATGGTGGCAGTTCCGCTTCTGATGTAATCCTGCGCGTTGTTCAGCCACACATCCGTACCATGAGAAAATCCCGAAATACGCACCAGATCCGCAAATTTATCTGGCTTGGTATCGTCCAGCATCTGCCTTACAAAAGAAGTGCCGAATTCCGGAATGGCGTAAGATCCATGGGTATATTTATAGTCCGGATTTTTAATATCCAAAGCTTCGATACCGTTGAAAATAGAAAGCACCTTTCGGTCCGTCAGGTCGGCTTTCATCGGGTCGATACCGGTCATATCCTGCAGCTGACGAATCATAGATGGGATATTGTGTCCCAGAATATCCAGCTTCAGCAGATTCTCGTCAATTTTATGATAGTCAAAATGAGTCGTGATAATATCCGATTTCACATCATTGGCAGGATGCTGCACCGGACAGAACTCATAAATCTCATGGTCATCGGGTACGATAATAATGCCTCCCGGATGCTGCCCCGTGGTACGCTTAACCCCGGTACAGCCCTGCGTCAGACGGTCTGCCTCAAACTTATTGATGGGGCGGTTAAACTCGTCGGCAAACTTCATTACATAGCCGTAAGCAGTCTTGTCAGCTACAGTGCCTACGGTTCCCGCCTTGAAAACATTCTTTTCACCGAATATCTCGCCTACATATTTATGGGCGGTAGCCTGATATTCTCCGGCAAAGTTTAAGTCGATATCCGGCTCTTTATCACCGTCAAAGCCCAGGAAAGTTGCAAATGGAATGGTGTAGCCGTCTCTGTGCATCGGCGTGCCGCATTCCGGACAGTCCAGTTCCGGCATATCTATTCCGCAGTCGTAAGTCTGCATATCACCCCAGATCAGCTTCTTGCAGTTGGGACAGATATAGTGGGGTTCCAGCGGATTTACCTCGGTAATTCCCGCCATAGTTGCGGCAAAAGACGAACCGACGGAGCCACGGGAACCTACCAGATAGCCGTCCTCCATAGATTTATGTACCAGCATCTGCGCCGACACATACATAACCGCATAGCCGTTATCAATAATAGACGAAAGCTCCTTCTCAAGCCGCGCTCCGATTTTCTCAGGCAGAGGCTCTCCGTAAATGCTGTGAGCTTTTTCCATACAGGTTTTCCGAAGCGTTTCTTCCGCTCCCGGAATTTTCGGCGGGAATTTTCCCTTCGGCACCGGCAGAATATTTCCGTCTATCATATCGGCAATCTGATTAGTATTTTCTATAACGACACGGCGTGCCGTTTCCTCGCCCAGGTAAGAAAACTCCTCCATCATCTCATCCGTCGTTCTCATATAGAGTCCCTGTCCGTTTTCCGCATCTTTGAATCCCATACCTGCCATCAGAATATTTCTGTAAACAGCAGACTCCGGTTCGTCGTAATGAGCGTCGGTAGTGGCAACCACCGGTTTTCCCAGTCTGTCTGCCAAAGCTACAATCTGACGGTTATGTTCTCTGAGTTCTTCTTCCCCGCTGACCATTCCCTGCTCAATCATAAAACGATTGTTAATCAGCGGCTGAATTTCAAGGTAATCGTAACGAGAGGCGATTTCCTCTATTTCCTCCCGGCTTTTACCGGCAGCAACAGCTCTGTAAACTTCTCCCGCTTCACAGGCGGAACCGATGATAATTCCCTCTCGATGCGCTTCGATAACAGACCATGGCAGTCTCGGTCTTTTATAAAAATATTCAAGATGAGAGTAAGAAACCAGTTTGTAGATGTTTTTCAATCCCTCCTGCGTTGCTGCAAGAAGAATAATGTGATTGGTGTTTTTCTTCTTGAAATCGATGGTTCCGTCTTCGTTATGACAGTCACGGTCGTCAAAGACATAACCCTCCATACCGTAGATAATTTTGATATGAACCGGGTTTTCTTTGTCTGACGCCAGCTTTTTTGCTGTCTTTGCGGCGTCAGGGAAACTCTGTACCACGCCGTGGTCTGTCACGGCAACAGCCGGCTGTCCCCAGGCTGCCGCGGTTTTTACCAAGTTGGCAACATCGTTAAGTCCGTCCATGGAGCTCATCTTGGTATGGGCGTGCAGCTCCACCCGCTTGCCGCCTTCATAAGTGTCCTGCCTTTTTTTCATCTTGCCTTTGTTGATATCTTTCAGCATCACAACAAGACAGTTGTCATAGCGGTCCCATTCAGTTTCTCCCCGTACTTTTATGTAGTCGCCGCTTTTCAGAAGGCTGTCGATTTCCTCCCATTTCTGATTGGAGCAAAAGGCTTTCAGGCAGACCGAAGTCTTCCTGTCGGTCATCAGCAGCGTCACCAGCTTTTTCTCATTTTTTATCGGGCGTGAATCCTTCTTGAAAAGAATTCCCTCTAAAATTACGGTGCCGGAATCTGCGGAAAGTCCGGACATAGAAACAGACTCACCTAAGATATCCTTACCCATAATGCGATTTCCCTCCGCAGGTGTTTCCTTTTCCCGACGTCGGAAAGCTCCTCCCCCGCCGAAACCCGAAGAAGCACCGTTCTTTACGCCGCTGTTTTTCCCGCCGAAACCGCTTCCCTGAGAAGTTTTTTCTGCCGCTGTTTTTCTTCCCTGCGCCGCTTTGACAGCGTCTTCCTCAAGAGAAGACCTGATATCCGCTTCTTCCGAAGATTTCCAGCTTTCCGCTGCCTTATGATAATTCTCCTCATCGTTTCGAAATTCTACATCTTTTCTGATGCCGAAATGCCGGTTCAAAAGTCCCTTAAACAGATATGCCACCTTGTCATTAAGCTGCTCCGTTGCCAGCCGGCCCAATGCAAAAATAATCAGTTTTCCGTCCTCAATGAGATATTTTTTCGGCTCTATGGTCTTTGTAATCGCCGCAAATCTGCCGTTGATAATTTCTATCATATGAGGGATGAAAAGTCCTATAATCTCCTCTTCGGAAAGTATGACATTCTCATAAATATATTCAAATTTTACATCTGAAAGATCGGAAAACTGATGCAGCAGTATTCCCCGCACTTTCGCCATATCAAGAGCCGGCATAATAAAATTGAGCCGGAGTGTCACAGTAAAAACTCCGGTCTCTTTATGTATAGCCGCACCCTCAATTTCATATCTGAAATCTTTTTTCGGATGATTTCCCAATGCATCCCACGAAATATTCTGTTCAATCAGTTCTTTCATTTTCCGCAAATTACCTTTACTAATTCTTCTGCAATATTTTCCTCCGGGACGGTTTTCAGAATCTCGCCCTTTGCAAAGATGACGCCTTTTCCGTCGCCGCCCGCTACGCCGAAGTCAGCTTCTCTTGCTTCTCCCGGTCCGTTGACTACACAGCCCATTACGGCTACCTTTAAACCTTCCGGCAAGTTGTCCGCTTCCGCAAGACGCCTGTCCACATCCTCTGCTAAAGATGCAAGGTTTATTCTGGTTCTGCCGCAGGTCGGACAGGATACCAGATTCACCCGCGGTCTGCGAAGTCCCAAAGTCTCCAGAATTTCTCTTGCAAAATATACTTCCTCTACGGGATCTGCCGTCAGAGATACCCGCACAGTATCTCCGATGCCGGAAAGAAGCAGCGAACCGATACCGACGGCTGACTTTACCCTGCCCCGTTTTAAAGTTCCTGCCTCTGTAATGCCGATATGAATGGGATGATCCGTTTTTTCGGCGATCAGCTTATGGGCACGGTAATTCATCACCACATCGGAGGATTTCAAAGATACCACCAGATTGTCATATCCCAGTTCTTCAATACTTGAAAGACTGCGCAAAGCGCTTTCCGCAAGACCTTCTGCTGACACACCGCCGTTTTTTTCCAAAATATCTTTTTCCAGGGAACCGGAATTGACGCCGACTCTGATTGGAATATGACGTTCCTTCGCTGCATCAACCACGGCTTTAACCCGCTGTCTGCTGCCGATATTTCCCGGATTGATGCGGATTTTATCCGCGCCTGCCCTGATTGCCGCAATAGCAAGACGATAGTCAAAATGAATATCCGCAATCAGAGGCACCTTCACCTTTTGTTTTACTCTTGCAAATACTTCCGCCGACTCTGTATCGGGAACCGCGATTCTGACAATTTCGCAGCCCGCAGAAGTCAGCTCATCAATCTGACGCAGCAGCGCCTCTTCGTTTCTTGAATCCACATTGGTCATAGACTGAATGGAAACAGGCGCGCCGCCGCCGATTTTTACATTTCCACAATAAACTGATTTTCTCATTTTATAAACAACCTCGTAATATCATTCCAGGTTACAAATACCATAAGCCCCAGAAGAAAAATCATTCCCGCTCCGTGTATTTTCCCCTCTAAATCATCACTGATCATCTTTCCGGTTATTTTTCTGATAAAGACAAACAATATTCTTCCGCCGTCCAGGGCAGGAAGCGGAAGCATGTTCATCAAAGCCAGATTCAGACTAATCAGAGCAACCAGATAACCGAAATAGACGGCGCCGTATCTTTCGGTTTCGCCTGCCATCGTTACAATTCCCACAGGTCCTGATATCTCATCTGCAGAAATGCCGCCGGAAACCAGCTGCCCCAGCATGGTGAACATAGATTTTGTCAGATCCCAGGTACCCTTAAGTCCATTTTCCGCAGCGTCAAAAACACTGTGGCTGACTTTGGAAGTGATACCGATAATATATCTTCCGTCTTCACCTTTTTCCGGTATTACAGTAAAGGACTTCTCATTTCCGCCCCGTTCCACTGTGATTTCAACTTCTTTGTCGTCACGAAAAGATGATGAAACCGCCTCTGATAAGTCATTCCAATGTTCTATCTGCTTCCCGCCTGCCTCAAGAATTTTATCTCCGGAAAGAATCCCCGCTTCGTATGCAGGAGTATCCTGCTGCACCTCGTCAACGGTTGTTGTGGCTGTGCCGATATAACCGAATACAATGGAAAGAGCCAGAACCGCAATCAGAACATTCATAGCGGAGCCGGCAAGAAGCACCAGGATTTTCGCCCAGCCCGGTTTATTGTTAAAAGCCCTGCTGTTATCCGATTCTTCGTTTTCTCCCTCCATAGCACAATATCCGCCCAAAGGCACAAGGCGTACCGAATACTGTGTTTCACCTTTCTGTTTCTTAAAAATCGCAGGTCCCATTCCGAAAGCAAATTCGTTGACTTTTACACCCACCGATTTGGCAGCGATAAAATGCCCCAGTTCATGAGGAAAAATCAGAAGTACAAATAATATCAGCGCATAAATCAATGTCATCCCATAACCTCTCTGCGTGTTTCTCTGTCTATACTTATAATATCATTTAACCCTAAATGATATGCAGGTGTGTGACGATTCAGTATCGTTTCTATGTTTTTCTGAATATCTGTAAAGCCTATTTCACCTTTCAGAAACCTGTCTACCAGCACCTCGTTTGCCGCATTTAGGACCACCGGACAACTGCCCCCTTCTTCCGACGCCTGATAGGCAAGATCAATGCAGCGAAATATGCTGCGGTCCGGCTTTTCGAAAGTCAGCTCTGCGCCTTTTCCGAAAAAGTCAAGTCCGAGACCTGAAAAAGCAAGGCGGTCCGGATAACCCAGCGCCACACTGATAGGAACGCGCATATCAGGAAGTCCCATCTGTGCAATCACAGAAGTGTCCTCAAACTCTACGGCGGAATGAACAATGCTCTGCGGATGTACTAAAATCTCAATATCGGAAAGGGGCACATCAAAGAGCCATTTCGCCTCAATCACCTCCAGTCCCTTGTTCATCATCGTGGCAGAGTCTATGGTAATCTTTTTTCCCATAGACCAGTTGGGATGATTCAGCGCCTGCTCCAAAGTCACCTTTTCAAGCTGTTCTTTGGTATAGCCTCTGAAAGGACCGCCGGAAGCCGTCAGCAGAATTCGCCTGACTTTTTTTCCTTCGTTTCCCATAAGACACTGAAAAATGGCGCTGTGCTCGCTGTCCACAGGCAGCATCTTTACGCCTTTTCTCTTTACAGCTTCCATCACCAGTTCTCCCCCTGCCACCAGAGTTTCTTTGTTGGCGAGGGCAATATCCTTACCTGCTTCTATTGCACGAAAGGTCGGCACCAGTCCGCGAATGCCCATCAGGGAATTGAGCAGAATATCACTGTCGTCTTCCGCTGCGGCAATCAGCCCTTCTTCACCCCAAAGCACCGTAATATGCGGAAACTCTTTCGAAAGAATCCTCGCATCCTCTTCTTCTGCCGTAACCGCAAGTTTCGGACCGAATTCCCGAATTTGTGCGGAAAGCAGCTCTCTGTTCTTTCCGCAGGCAAGAGCTTCTATCCGAAATCTGTCCATGTTTTCTCTGATTACAGAAAGCGCCTGTGTTCCAATGGAGCCGGTGCTTCCCAGTATCGTTACTTTTCTCATAGTTTTTTTCTCCTCATACAAAGCGAAAGCGGCATCAGTATCCTGCCCTTGCAAAATGTCTGCAGGATTGAAACCGCCGTTGTTTTTATATTTTGCAAGACTTGTCCGCAAGGCCTGAAAGCATTGAATCATATTCACCTCTTTCAGGCTGTATCATTACTGAAGAACGAATATGATATAGTAATATACTGCCGGAGCAGTAAATAAAACGCTGTCAAAGCGATCCATAATGCCGCCGTGTCCCGGAATCAGATTGCCGTAATCCTTAATTCCCATCTTTCTCTTATAGGCAGACGCCGTCAAGTCCCCGCACTGTGAAAGCACTGCGCCGATCAGTCCGATGACAAGACAGTGAATCCAGATATGGGAAGCCGCAAACCAGCCGAACAGGCCGCAGCAGATTACACTTCCCAGTGTTCCTCCCACTGCACCCTCCACAGTCTTTTTGGGGCTTAAAACAGGGCAAAGCTTGTGTTTTCCGAACAAATATCCGCTGAAATAAGCGAAAATATCCGTACAGAATGCCGACAGCAGAACCAGCCAGATCAGCACGGAATACTCCTGTGTCTGGTCGACAAGTACCACATGATAGGAGAAAAAGATAACATAAATAATCCCCAGCATTGTTGCCATACCGTCTTCAACTCTGCGCTCATCTATTTTAAAAATATAGATGGAGCTTGCCATAATGCTTGCCGCAAGCCAGCCCAGCAGATATTCGTGCTGTCCCGGAAAAAATCCGTTGAAAAGATAAAGAACCAGCATTGCGCACAGGGCAATCTTTTCCGAAGGATTGATCCCCATAGCTCTAAATCCGTTAAAAAACTCTCTGACACCGATAAATCCCACTAATATACATGCTGCAGTCAGCCAGTATCCGCCCAGATAAACAACCGCCAGAAGCGGTATCATACAGATACCTGAAATTACTCTTGTTTTCATAAATCTATTTCCTTCCTCCGAATCTTCTGTCACGACTCTGGTATTCCTCAAGAATCCGCTCGAATTCCTCCGGAGAGAAATCGGGCCAGAGTACATCGGTAAACGCAAACTCGCTGTACGCACTCTGCCAAAGCATAAAGTTGGACAGCCGTTCTTCCCCGCTGGTACGGATAATCAGATCAGGATCCGGGATATTTCCGTTTTCATTTCCGGTATACAGATACTCTGAAATCAGCTCCTCTGTGATTTCTTTATCTGCGAGAAGAACGCCTTTCTTAAGATCATCTCTGATTCTGTTCACCGCTCTTGTGATTTCCGCTCTGCTTCCGTAATTAAGCGCTATATTAAACTGCAGACCGGTATTTTCCTTTGTGGTCTCCAGTGATTTTTCAAGACTTTTACGGGCTGCCTCGGGCACCTGTTTATAATCACCCATGATCCGCACTCTGACATGGTTGGCATGAAGTTCATCAAGCTCGCTGGCAACATATTTTACCACCAGCTTAAAAATCCCGCCGACCTCTTCCTGTGACCGCTTCCAGTTTTCTGTGGAAAACGCATAGACGGTCAGATACTTAATACCCAGAGAGGAAGAAGCTTTCACAATTTCTTTCATGGCAAGCATACCTGCATTGTGTCCTGCAAGACGGGGCAGGTTTTTCTTTTTCGCCCATCTGCCGTTTCCATCCATAATAATGGCGACATGGGCGGGAATTCTGTTTTTGTCCAGCATAAAGTCCCTCATAACTTGAGGGCTATCTCAAAATGAGACAGCCCCGTTTCGTAAATGATTCAAATTTATTGCAGCCCCGAAGCTGCATTTCTGCAAAATTTACCCCGAAAATTACAGTTCCAGAATTTCCTTGTCCTTTGCAGCAACCACATCGTCGATGTCTTTGACAGCCTTTTCGATTACCTTCTGCACTGCGTCCAGTTCTTTCTTTAAATCGTCTTCTGTCAGCTCGCCCTCTTTTTCCTGTTTCTTCAGATGATCGTTTGCATCTCTTCTCAGGTTTCTGACTGCAATCTTGGCATCTTCACCCATCTTTTTAGTCGTCTTGGTCAGCTCTTTTCTTCTCTCTTCTGTCAGCTGCGGAATTACCAGTCTGATACATTTTCCGTCGTTGGACGGTGTAATACCCAGATTCGCAGCATTGATAGCTTTTTCGATTTCACCGATGGATTTCGGATCAAACGGTGTAATCATCAGCGTTCTCGGATCAGGTACAGAGATATTGGACAGATTCTTAAGCGGCGTAGGGCTTCCGTAATAATCCACCATAACCTTATCCAGCAGCGCAGGATTTGCTCTGCCCGCTCTTACTGTGTTCAGATCTTCTTTCAGAACAGAAATGCTCTTTGCAATTCTTTCTTCCAATGCTTTTTTTGAATGACTCATGTTGTTCCTCCTATTTTATAATCGTTCCTATGTTTTCACCATATATTGCTTTCAGGATGTTTCCGTCCTCGGAAATACCAAAAACATGAATTGCAATATGATTATCCCTGCATAAAGTTGCCGCAGTCAAATCCATAACCTGCAGATTCTTTTCAAGAACTTCCATATGTGTCAGGGAATCATACTTTACTGCATCCGGATTTTTATTCGGGTCGTCCGAATAAACCGCATCTACATTCTTAGCAAGCAGAATCACATCCGCATCAATTTCCACCGCCCGCAGCGCTGCCGCCGTATCTGTGGAGAAAAACGGATTGCCCGTACCTGCTCCGAAAATAACGATATCCTTATGTTCAAGCTGGCTGATGGCCTTTCTTCTGGCATAAGGTTCTGCGATTTCTCTCATTTCTATGGCAGTCTGCACCTTGGCCTTGACGCCTTCCGCAAGGAGTGCATCCTGCAGAGCCAGAGAGTTCATTACCGTTGCAAGCATACCCATATAGTCAGCGGTCGCCCGATCCATATCTTTGCTGGTTCTTCCTCTCCAGAAATTACCGCCGCCGACTACGATTGCAACTTCCACGCCCAGATCGTGAATTTCCTTGACCTGCCTGGCAGCTTTTTGGGTCATATCTTCGTTAATTCCGAACCGGTCGCTTCCGGCAAGAGCTTCTCCGCTGATTTTCAAAAGCACGCGTTTATATTTTGGTTCCATTCCATGCTCCTTTAAGTTCTGTATTGGTGATAAGGTGTCTCTTGCTTATCGTTCATTATATTATAACATGTATGCCCGTCTTGGAAAAGGATAAATTTTATCGGAGTAAACTTTCGGAATATATTTTAACAGTCTTTTCTTCTTCGTTTAAGCAGTTTTCGGCAATCAAAACATCCGCCTTGCAAATATACCGCCTAGAAGCATTTTTTCAATACGGCATTCAGAGTATCGGTAAATTAGTTGTAAAAAAATTTCTTTAAGGTCAATATCCCCTATTTCCATTAGGGTAATTTGGCATAATAAAAGCAGGGAGAGGTTATAATTTATGAACAGACTCAGGGAACTGCGAAGAAAAAAGAATTATACACAACTGAAAGTTCAGATGGAGACCGGAATCGACCAGTCCGATTATTCCAAAATGGAAACCGGCAAAAGACAGCCTACCATTGAGCAGGCAAAAGAACTGTGCCATCTTTACGAAACCAGTCTGGACTATCTGTTCGGAATGACCGACACGAAGAAACCTTATCCCCGCCCCGGAGAAGAACCTGTTGACAAAGAAGAGGAAGACTCCGAAGAGGAAAAAACGGAAAAACCGGAATAATCGCTTAAAACAAAAATCCGCTGCCCCGATGCGAAAATGTTATGATTCGCAATGGGACAGCGTTTTTTCGTCATTTTATAAATTATTGATATACCCTGCCGCTGCAAGAGCTGCTGCTGCGCCGTCTGCCGCCGCAGTCGCCAGCTGTCTCACTTTCTTGGTTCTGCAGTCGCCTGCGGTAAACACACCGGGTGTTTTTGTCAGACAGTCTTCTCCTGCATCCACATAACCGGAAGGGTCCAAATCAACTGCGTCTGCAAAAGCTTCATTATCCGGCATCTGTCCGATGGCGACAAAGACACCCTGTACTTCCAAAGTCTGTTCTTCTTCGGTTTTCACATTCTTAATCTTAAGACCGCTTACTGTCATATCTCCCAAAATATCAGACGGCACGCTGTCCAGTACAAATTCCACATTGTCTTTCGCCAAAAGCCGCTTTACGCCTGCCTGCTCTCCCCGGAAGGTATCCCTTCTGTGTACCAGATAAACTTTTTCCGCAAGACCGGAAAGCACCTCCGCATCTTCCAGCGCCGTGTTTCCGCCGCCGATAACAGCTACGGTTTTTCCACGGAAAAAAGCGCCGTCGCAGGTTGCGCAGTAAGATACGCCGCTTCCTGTAAATTTTGCTTCGGAAGCAAGACCCAGAGGTCGATTCTTTGCCCCTGTAGCAATGATCACTGCCTTTGCTTCATAAGTATTTGTTTCTGTTCTGACTATTTTTGTGCTTCCGCCGTCTTCGATTGCCACTGCTTTTTCATAGGCAATTTCCGCTCCCTGCCCGGTTGCCTGTTCGTAAAGAGTTGACGCCAGTTCAAATCCGGATACTTTTTTGATTCCCGGATAGTTTTCCACTTCCGGCGTATTGAGAATCTGACCGCCAAACCCTTTTTCGTCCAGCAGAAGTGTTTTCTTACCTGCTCTCTGTCCGTAAATTGCTGCAGAAAGTCCCGCAGGACCTGCTCCGATTATAACGATGTCGTACATAACTCAACTTCTCCTTCCTTAAACACCCGCATCATCTCTCTTGTAAGACTGATGCCGTCGTCTCTGATATCCATATCATCTCTATTAACCCATTGGGCGACTGAAAGCTCTTCCCTGTCCATAGTAATGGTGTCGTCTCCGTCCAGCCGGCAGAAAAATCCGAGAAGAAGGTTGCTATCTGTCCCCCATGGCTGACTCTTATAGTAGGTAATGTCCTTTACCGAAAGACCCGCTTCTTCCATAACCTCTCTGGCTACGGTTTCCTCCGCCGTTTCACCGATTTCAGTAAAGCCTGCAATCAGTGCATATTTCTTATATACCCTGCCGTTGTACTTTGTAAGCAGAATTTTATCATCATTGATTACACCTACAATCACCGCCGGGGCAATCTTTGGATAAATGGTGTTTCCGCAGGAAGGGCAGCGCATCATCCGTTCTTTTTCATCGTGAACGGTCTTCGCTCCGCACCTGCCGCAGAATCTGCTGTCCTGATACCACTGATACAGATGATGAGCGGTAGACGCCGCAAAAGCCAGTTCCTTAAAGGCAAGCTCCCGCAAATCCCGGGCCTCTTTCCAGAAAAAGCCTTCTTCCAGAAGTTTTCCGGTTTGTTCTTCCGCAGGCTCCGTCAAAAGAAAATATCCGTCCTCTTCAATGCGAAACAGGTACTGCAGTTCTCTGCCTGCAAAGCAGGCTGCTTTCGGAACCGTAAGTCCGCCTGCTTGTTGTTCTTCTCTTACCAAAATCTGCCGTCTCTCGTTAAAAACGAAAACCCGATCTTCCGGCTCTGCCTGTCTATGCTCAAACTGATTATACAATCTCCGTTCTCCTAAATCCTGAATCATTTGTCCACCTCTGACCGATATAGTATTTGTTCCGAAAAATATTTTATCACAAAAAAAGAAAATCGGAGAAAAAATCTCCGATTGGTGCATATCTTTATCTCCGGTTTTTCTAATCCAGTCCAAAGGGCATAGTCACACAGTAAGTCTCATAAATATCACTATGCGTAGCAGCCAGAAAGACTTGATAATACTTTCCTTCTCCCAACTGCGGTATCAGCTTCTTTTTCGCCTCTGTATATCGCCATTCATACTCCACCCGGTAAAATCGATAATCGTAAAAGTCTCTATAAACAATTTCTTTTTGAAACTGTTCAAAAGCAAACTCATCCCATTCTTGGCACTCCTTCTCCCTCAACCGCTCCATGGAAAGTATATCAATACTTTTCACATAAGCGTCAGGATATTTGTTATTCGTATACCGCAAATCCTCTCGAAAACTTTCCAACACCGCCTCCTGCGGTTTTTCTGTAATCTCCACGCCGTCCGCCAGTGTCAGGGTACGGTCTCCCAAAATTACTTCCTTTCGCTTTCCTTTGTAAACATAGTCTCTGTCCGCCAGATAATTTTCGATATAATATTCCAGATCCGTCAGAGGTGAAACCTCAAGAGGATAACATTTCCCGCTTCTGGCATCTATATATTCCGTCGTATAAAAAGTGCCAATACCTTCAATCTCTATGTATCCCTTGGATTTTACCGAATACTTATCGTATTCCTTCGCAACTTTGGTATCTGCCAGAATCCGCTTAATCTGCTGCTTGGTTTCTTCCGCAAAATCCCCCTCTATGACAAAGGATCGCTGTTTGCTGAATTCAGGAAATTCCGGCTGCCATATAATCCGCCCGATTTCATAATCCTCTTTTGCAAAGTCCACAGGCTGTCTGCTCTGCCAAAGAAAATATGCGCAGCCCATAATCACAATCAGCACCAGAAGAATCACTGCCTGCAAAACCCGCTGTTTCCGCTTTTCTCTTTTGGTATAAGCTGTAATTCCTGTAATAGCGGATTGGTCTGCCTCCTCTTTAGTTAAATGAAGATGCGGTTTAACCTCACCATCCAGAAGCTCACTGACCGAAACGCTGAGGGCTTCGCAAAGGGGTTTCAGAATCTGCACATCGGGAAAGCTCTTTGCCCGCTCCCATTTGGATACAGCCCGGTCGGTTACCCCGAGAAGTTCCGCCAGATCTTTCTGCGTCATTCCTTTTTCTTTTCGCTTTGCCGCTATAAAGCTGCCGATTTTCTCATAATCCATAAATTCACCGCCCTTCTCAAGTAAAGGTTAGCATAAAACCTTTCGAAACCGCAACAAACCGTTGGTTGAATCTGCCTATTTCTGCCGTTCCTGTCTGTTTTTCAAAAAAGCCGCAAACTTTTTTACCGCAGCTCTGCCTTTTTTACTGTCATCGTAAATCATACCGATTCTTCTCGAACACGGTAAATCCGTCTCTGCAATTTTCACCCGTTCCCTGCAGTCCTCCAGCACCAATGCAGGAAGCAGACTTACTCCGAAGCCCTTCGCCACCATCGCCGCCGCACTGTTGTCATCAACTAAAATTGTCCTTCGGTTCAGACTGATCCCATATTTTTTCAGCGTCTGCTCCACATCCCAGTCTCTTGCCGAAAAAGGAAACAGAAAGCTTTCCTCTTCAATTTTTTTCAAGGGAAAAGCTGCTCCTTCATCCAGCACATAGTTTTCGGGAAGCACTGCGAAAAAATCATCTTTCATCAGAGGAATAAAATCTTTTCTCGGCAGAATATTGCTGGTAATACACATATCCGCCCGTCCCTCGTCAAAGGTTTCGTAAATCCGCTCGTCACATTCTTTGATTTCAAAGTAAATCCCTTCATTTTCTTCCTGAAAGATACGCATAGCATCGGGAAGCCATGTTCTAATCACACTGGAAACCGCCGCAAGCCTGATAACCGAAGCCTTCTGCTTCTGAATCAGTTCCGCCTCTTTGAGTATTTTTTCCTCAGCCGAAACCAGCTCCTTAAAATACGGCAGCAGGCGCTTGCCTTCTTCTGTCAGTCTGATGCCGAACTTGCCTCTTTGCAGCAGCTTCACGCCGGTTTCGTTTTCCAGGGTGTTCATCATATGTGTCAGACCCGCCTGGGTGTATCCCAGCTGAGAAGCGGTTTTCAACAAGCTTCCGTTTTCCACTGCCCTGAGAAAGATTCTCACTTTATTAGCATCCATTATATATTCCTCATCTATTAAAAAAAATTATACATATATAATAATAAATAGAATTCCATAAGTCAACGGATTGTTGTAAAATAAAGGTATAAGCAACAAAATCAGCATTAGGAGGAATCTATTATGTATAATAAAACTATGTACGAACTGGGAAGCCAGCCTTCTCTGATTCGTGAACTTTTCGCATACGGACTTGCACAGGCAAAAGTCTGCGGTCCTGAAAATGTATTTGACTACACTCTGGGAAATCCGAGCATCCCTGCTCCAAAAAAAGTACAGCAGTCTATCATCGACATTTTAAACGATACTGATTCCATCAAGGTACATGGCTATTCCATGGCAAACGGCTTTGATGAAACCAGAGAAGCCATTGCAGCGAACCTGAACAAAAGATTCGGAACCGATATCAAAGCGTCCAATCTCTTTATAACCTGCGGCGCTGCTCCTGCTCTCATTTCCGTGATTAAAGCGCTGGCAGTTGATGCGGACGCAGAGATTATGGCGGTAGCTCCTTTCTTTCCGGAATATCGTCCGTTTACGGAAAAAAACGGAGCAAAACTGGTCGTGGTTCCTGCCGACAGAGAACATTTCCAGATTGACCTTGCCAAAGTGGAAGAACTGATTTCCAAGCATACACAGGCAATCATCATCAACTCGCCGAACAATCCTTCCGGCGTGGTTTACACCAAAGAAACCCTGGAAAAATTAGCCGCTGTTTTAACGAAAAAGAGCGAAGAATACGGTCATCCGATCTATATCATCGCTGACGAGCCTTACAGAGAACTGACTTACGGCGATGTAAAAGTTACTTTTATTCCGACTGTATATAAAAATACAATCGTATGCTACTCCTGGTCCAAGAGCCTTTCCCTTCCGGGCGAGCGTATCGGTTATGTGTGCGTTCCGGATCTGTGTGACGATGCAGATGAAATCTTCAATGCAATGGCAGGTGCAGCCCGCGCTAACGGACATGTATGCGCACCGACTCTGCCCCAGATGATTATCGCCCGCTGCGTAGACGAAATGCCTGACCTTAAGGCATACGATGAAAACCGCACCCTTCTTTACGATGAACTGACAAAGATGGGCTACAAATGTGCAAAACCTGACGGCGCTTTCTATCTGTTTGTGGAAGTTCCGGGCGGAGACGGCATGGCTTTCTGCAAAGAAGCAAAAGAAAAATACAATCTGCTGGTCGTTCCGGGCGAAGGTTTTGAATGCCCGGGATATATGAGACTTTCCTACTGTGTATCCAATGATATGATAAAGAGAAGCCTTCCGGCATTTGAAAAAATGATGGAGGCTTTCAAATAACTCCCCCCCTTCCTACAAAAAACCGCACTAACACTTTTGGTTAATGCGGTTTTTTGCTTGTTTCTGCACTTGAGAAAAGAAAACCTTATACAGCGCCGTCCACAGCAGGTGACATATGCGGCAATATATGCATGTGCTGAATGTGACATAGCGGCATAGATATCTGAAATGACACATTCATCCAAAATATGGCATAGCTGTGTCATTTCTTTTTTCGATGCACAGGCAAAAATGACACTTTGACCTGATTTTTTAAGGGCACTGAAAAAGTCTGATTCATCAAGAAAGAATTAGGCTTTTTTCAA
>CALBGO010000093.1 GCA_937894585.1 uncultured Eubacterium sp. | reverse complement strand
TCGGGAATATATAGAGGATTTGAGTACGCCTTGACTCCGGGAGAAGTGAATATGGTTCCTTCTTATATTCCAAATGTAATAGATTTTCATTACAGGGTAATTGGATTCAGCACATTGGTACAGATTTCGGAAGTGTTACAGCTGAAAAATGATATTGTTGTAAGAAATCTGATTCTGCATTTGAAATCTTTAGCGGAGCATGAAAATGAGACGACATCCAGTTTTCTGACCAGTCACCTTAAGACTCAGGTGATAAATCTTGTGATGAGAGATCTTCCGTTTCCGATTATTGTTTTAGACAATGACTATCATCTGATTTACGGCAATGAACATTCAGAAAGACTGTTTGCGGACGAGGAGAAAGAAAGAGAAGATAAAAAAACAGATTTTGCCGGCAATTTTTCTGCTGGCTTCTTAAAGGATGTAAAAAATAATGCGACAGTGACATTGAAGGGAAGTCATTATATTGTAAAGAAGTTTCCTCTGAAACTGATAGATCAGGTTATGGGCTTCTGCTTTATGTTTCACAGTGAGAATCAGCTTCGTGAAATGGAAATGAATCTGAGCAGTCAGAGTGCCGCCTGCGGTCTGACTGCCAAATATCATTTTCAGGATATTGTCCACGCGTCACCGGTTATGGAAGAGGTGATCTCCATTGCGAAAAAAGCTGCGGACACCGATTATACTGTGCTGATTCAGGGAGAAAGCGGAACGGGAAAAGAACTGATGGCCCAGTCCATTCACAACTATTCGGCAAGGAGCAGCTATCCTTTTGTGGCAATCAACTGCAGCACATTGCCTGAATCTCTTCTGGAGAGTCAGCTGTTCGGCTATGAAGGCGGTTCTTTTACCGGAGCGCAGAAAACCGGAAAAGCGGGGCTGTTCGAACAGGCAAACCACGGAACGATTTTCTTAGATGAAATTGGGGATATTTCTCAGAATCTGCAGATTCAGCTGCTGCGTGTTCTGCAGGAACGGCAGGTTATGCGTATCGGCAGCAGCAAAGTGATTGATCTTGATGTGCATATTATTGCGGCAAGTAATAAGAATCTTGAAACGCTGGTTCAGTCGGGGCAGTTTCGAAGCGATTTGTTTTACAGACTCAGTGTCATTCCCATTGAACTTCCGCCTTTGCGTATGCGTCAGAAGGATATACTGCTGCTGATGTCATCTTTTTTAGGAAGGCAGTTTGCGGAAATTACCGAAGAACAAAAGTCGGTGCTGCAGAATTATACATGGCCCGGCAATGTCCGGCAGCTTGAGAACGCCGCTAAGTATTATAAAACTTTCCGCAAGTTCCCTACTTTTCTGCATATGCAGCCCAATGGTTTTGCGGAGAATCCGATGCAGAATCCGCTGCCTGCGGAGACGGAAGAAATTGTTTGCAAGACTCCTGATTTTTATGACCTTGTACTTTCTCTGATAGCAAAGCATACGGAGCCGTATCATGGGATTGGCAGAAACGGTTTGCTTTCGGAGCTGAAAGAATTCGGGATCAAGGTCAGTGACGGAAAGCTGCGTCAGCTGCTTTTACAGTATTGCGAAACCGGTCTGATTACTATTGCAAGAGGTCGGGGGGGCTGCCGTATTACACCGGCGGGAGAAGAATACCTGCGTATGAAGAAATTTCTTCTTTGAAAAATCCTTTTTTACCCATATAATGTGATTTTCGGCTGCAGTTATGGAATGCGGTTTTGAAATGCGGGAAAGAAAGAACTTTGAATCTCAAGATACATATCTATGGTACTAACCTTGCTTTTTTTCTATCCGTGCAGTAATATATGGATATAGTGCAAATTATATAGAAATTAAAAGCTGCGCTGCCCGTCGCGGCGTGTGCAGAATGAGGAGGAGTATTATGCTGTTTATAAACCAGAACGATTACGAGAATATGCCTTATCCTACAGATGCGAAGAATCCGGACAGTGAAAATATGCTTAAGGGTACGATTGCATCATCAGGGTGCGGTCTCTGTTCCTGCTGTATGATGGTTGACAGACTGACTCTGCAGACCTTGACTTTGGAAGAGTGCAGGCAGATGGCAATCGATTGCGGAGCTAATATGGACCCGGGAACCGATATGGAATTTTTAGCGCCTGTTGTTGCCGAAAAATTCGATCTGGATTTAAAAACCTCCAGTAATACCGGAGAACTGATTGAATGTCTGCAGAACGGCGGATGCGCAGTGCTGAATCCGGGCGGAAGCAGAGAAGGTTATCATGGTCTGTTTACGACAGGAGGTCATTATATGACCGCAATCAGCTACTGCAACGGGGAGTTTCTGATTTTCGATCCGTCCTGGTCTGAAACAAAGTTTCATACGTCGGAAAGAGAAGGCCGTGTTCGTGAATCGGGATGCTTTGTATATGTTACGCCGGAGGTTCTCATAGAAGATACAGAAAACCGCAGACCGCGCTATTTCCTCTTTTCAAGAAAGAGCGACAGGCGATAATTTCATCTGCAGAAAACTCTAACAGAATAAATCTGAAGCCTGTATAAAAACTGCCCGAAAACGGCAGTTTTTGTGTTTTATATAGAAAATGCGGAATTCACATGTCATCGGGAACACGGAGAGAGCCGGCAGAAATGATAAAAGCAAGTATTGCGGTATCGTTTTTTAGGAGATACTTCTTTTTATAAGTGAAATAAATGTATTTAAACCTATTATATGCATTTATTTAAGGCGTTTTTCCTTTACAGGAGAAAAGCGCCTTTCAGAAAATCGTTGCAAATTCAATGTTCTGAAAAATGTTTTCATAGTGGCATTATTTTTGCTTATTAAAATACATATATTTGAAAGACAGTCTGCAGAACCGGCAGCTGTTTTTCTATCATATTTTTCTCCATTACTGGCTGAAATGAAAAGGAGTTGAAAGAAGGAATGAAGAAGAAATTATTTACATGTTTTCTGGCATTCGCATTGTGTATGAGCCTGTTTACCGCATGCGGCGGCTCTGAAGGTTCTTCATCGTACCGTCAGCTGTATTCTGCTGATGTATCGACACTGAATTACCTGAACACAACCATGACCAATGATATGAGTATTCCTGCCAATACACAGGAATGGCTGATTCAGTATGATTCATTAGGCAATGTGCAGCCTGCTCTTGCTGAATCCTGGGAAACCTCAAAAGATGGTCTGAAATGGACCTTTAAACTTCGTGAAGATGCAAAATGGTATGACAGTGCCGGCGAAGAAGTCGGTGATGTGGTAGCGCAGGACTTTGTCAATGCAGCAGAATATGCACTGAAATACGGTGCAGCCGCATCTTATATGTTTGCAGAAGCAAAGATCAAGAATGGCGCTGCAAGTTATGAAGATCTGTGCAGCGGCAAGGTGCCTTTTGAAGAAGTAGGTATTAAGGCTGTGGATGAAAACACTCTGGAATTCACACTGGAAGCGCCGAACCCTTACTTCCTGTCCTGTCTGACTTACGGATGTTTCGCACCGGTTGCAACCGGCGTTATGGAACAGATGGGCGAATGGGATAAGCGCGCTGACTGGACAGTTGACGACTGGAATGCATTTTCTGAAAAATTAGACGGTATTACTTATGAACAGTTATGGTACTGCGGCGCTTATTATCTGAGCGTTTATAACGCAGGTGAAAAATACACCATGACCAAGAACCCGAACTACTTCGAAGCTGATCAGGTTTATATTGAAACTTTAGACAATACATACAATGCTGAAGCAGCCACTCTGTCCGGAGAAATGTTCCAGAGAGGCGAAGTGGAATATGCAAGTCTTACCAGCACTATGGCTAAGAGCTGGTCTGAAAACGACGACACAAAGAACAGCTACTCGCCGACTCGTGTAACGCCTGACTATTCTTATTTCTGGGATTTCAACTTCGATCCGAAGTTTGACAAGGAATACGAACCGGATAACTGGAAACTGGCTGTAAATAATGAAAACTTCAGACAGTCTGTTATGCATGGTATCAACCGTATCGGCGTAATCAAGATTTCCGATGAGCTCAATGCGGAAACTCTGCTGCAGAACACTGTAACACCTGCAAACTTTGTAGCAGCCGACGGTAAAGACTATGTAGAGTCCAAGGCATTCAAGGATATGGGACTGGAACAGGGCAAGGATGCTTACTACAACAAAGACCTTGCGAAAGAGTACAGAGATAAGGCAATGAAAGAGCTGAAATCAGAAGGCGCAACCTTCCCGATTAAAATGCTCATGAAGTACAATCCGAATGTTGCTGACTGGGAAGCTGAATGTATCTATGTTGAAAAACAGCTTGAGGAACTGCTGGGAACCGACTACATCGATGTAATCGTAGAACAGGGTAATACCCAGGACTTCCTGACCAGCGTAAGACGCGCCGGAGATTACGGCTTTATGAAGAACAACTACGGCTGCGACTATGCTGACCCGCTGACTTACACAAGCCCGTTCAACAATGTCAATAACTATCAGTTTGTATATAAGAGTGAAGATCCTAAAACACAGGCAATCCTGAAAGAATATTATGCCGCAGTAAAGAAAGCAGATGCGATCATCGACGAAAAGAAGATGGGCGAGCGTTACGAAGCATTTGCAGAAGCAGAAGCAATCCTTCTGAAACATGCGCTGACGATTCCGGTAGGACTGTCCGGCGGTTATCAGGCATCAAAGGTAAATCCGTTTGAAGGACAGTATGCTCCGTTCGGAATTTCCACACAGCGTTATAAAGGTCAGAAGGTTTTAGAAGAACCGATGAGTACCGACCAGTTTAACGAAGCGCTGGCAAAATGGGAAGAAGAAAGAGCTGCTGCAACAAAATAAGCATTCTCACTTTAAAGAATACCAATTCCTATAAGGATTTTATGTACAGCCGGAGTGAATCCCCGGCTGTACAAATTTTTGAAAAAGGAGGCTGAAGCAGGACTATGACATCTTATATCATTAAGAGAGTGCTTCGCTCATTTATTACACTGTTTCTGGTATGTACCATCGTATTTTCCCTTCTTCGCCTGATGCCGATCGAAGGGTATTTCAATAACTATGATAAAATGACAGAAGAACAGATCCAGCATCAGCTGGAAATTAAGGGACTGAAAGATCCGCTGCCTGAGCAGCTTGTTCGCTTTTATGATTCACTTCTTCACGGTGATTTGGGGAATTCTTCCAAATATCGTCCGGGCGTGGCAATTACGACCATATTGAAAGATAAAGTTCCTATTTCTATGATGCTGGGTTCTATTTCCCTGCTTGTATCACTGCTTTTGGGACTGCCCCTGGGCCGATTGATGACGCGGTATAAAGGACGAATACCGGATCATCTGGGTACGGCCTTTATTGTCGTTGTACAGGCAGTGCCTGCAGTAGTATATTATTTGTTTATACAGATGTACGGTACCAGTATTGCAGGTCTTCCGCTTCTGTTTTCGAGAGGAAACTGGATGACCTATATTCTGCCGATATTCTCCTTGTCACTGGGAAATATTGCATATTACGGTATGTGGCTGCGTCGTTATATGATTGACGAAAGCAATAAGGATTATGTAAAACTGGCGGTTGCAAAAGGCGTTAACTCCAAAGAACTGATGCGCAAGCAGATTTTCAGAAACGCATTTGTACCTCTGGTGCAGTATATTCCTACATCCTTCGTTCTGACCGTGGTAGGCTCCATTTATGTGGAATCACTTTATTCCATCCCAGGTATGGGCGGACTTCTGGTTAAATGTATTCAGACGCAGGATAATACACTGGTACAGGCGCTGGTTCTGATTTATTCGGCGCTGAGTATCGTCGGACTTATTTTGGGCGACATTATGATGACCTTTGTTGACCCGAGAATCTCATTTGCAAAGAAGGGAGGCGCGCGTTAATGAACAAATTTTCGCCGAAAGACCATTTGTCCAAAAATCTGGAAGCCTCTATTTCCCAGACTATAGAAGATACGGCAAAAAAGCTTGAAAACGCAGAAGGTCTCGAAGGGGCGGATGCCGTTTCGGGCGGACAGACAGTAAAAGAAAAAGACAGCATAGACCGTCAGAATATGACCGAAGAAGAGCTGTTTACCTTTGCCGAATACGACGCCAGAGATTCTGAGAAGATGGGATATACAGAGTATTCATATTGGCGTTCCACTTTACGCACATTTTTTCATAATAAAGTTGCGGTATTTTTCCTGGGTGTGCTGATGCTGCTTTTGCTGTTCACATTTATTCAGCCGCTGCTTCCGGGGCAGGCAGATCCAAATCAGATATTCTTCGATGCAGACGGTATGGCAAGAAGCAATCTGGCGCCATGCTCTGAATTCTGGTTCGGAACAAACAGCGCCGGACAGGATTTGTGGGCAAGAATCTGGGACGGCACCAGGCGCTCTTTGTATATCGGTATGGTAGTAGCCATTGCCGAAGTAATCATAGGCGTAACCATCGGTCTGCTCTGGGGTTATGTGAGAAAGCTGGACTTTCTGTTTACAGAAATCTGGAATATTTTCGATAATGTGCCGCAGACAATCGTTCTGGTACTTCTTGCTTATATCATGAAGAGAAGTATGTTCACACTGATTTTTGCAATGAGTATTACAGGCTGGCTTTCCATGGCTCTGTTTATACGAAATCAGGTTTTGATGATCAGAGACAGAGACTACAATCTGGCTTCCCGCTGTCTGGGTACGCCGATTTACAGAATCATTATGAAAAATCTGCTGCCTTATATCGTTTCTGTTATCATGCTCCGTATGGCTCTGACTATTCCGGGCGCCATCAGTAACGAAGTATTTGTAACTTATATCGGTCTCGGACTTCCGCCTAGTTCTCCGTCTTTGGGTAACCTTGTAAATGCCGGAAGAGCTCTGATGATGAGTCCGGAGCTTAGGTATCAGCTGATTTTCCCGACGATTGTACTGTCGATTATTACGATTTCCTTCTATGTAATCGGTAATATTTTCTCTGACTCGGCTGATCCGAGAAATCATCACTAAGGAGGTGCGCAGAATATGATTGATAAAAAAACAATTATCAGCGTTGAGGATCTCCATGTGAAATTCACTCTGCGCGGCTCTGTGCTTAATGTAATCAGAGGCATCAGTTTAGATATTCATCAGGGCGAGAGTATCGCCATTGTAGGTGAGTCCGGCTCCGGTAAATCGGTATTTACAAAGACCTTTCTGGGTATGCTGGATTCCAACGGATATATTGATAAAGGTAAAATTTTCTTCCGTACTGACGATTCAGGAAGCGAGGAAAGCATCGTGGACTTGGCGCAGTTCAAGACAGAAAAAGAATGGCTCGGTATCAGAGGCAGACAGATTGCTATGGTTATGCAGGATCCGATGACCAGTTTGAACCCGCTGAAAACCATAGGCGCTCAGCTTGAGGAAACTGTGCTTCTGCATCACAAGGATATGTCCAAAGAGCAGGCACATCAGCGGGCTGTAGAGCTTCTTACCGATGTGGGAATCAATGAACCGGAAAGACGGTGCAAGCAGTATCCTCACGAATTTTCCGGCGGTATGCGTCAGCGTGTGGTTATCGCCATTGCCCTTGCCTGTGATCCGAGAGTGCTGATCTGCGACGAGCCGACAACCGCTCTTGATGTAACCATTCAGGCGCAGATTCTGCATCTAATCAGAAGACTGCAGGAAAAACTGAATCTGACGACTATTTATATCACCCATGACTTGGGCGTAGTTGCCAATGTGGCAGACCGTATTGCGGTAATGTATGCAGGCGATATTATTGAAGTGGGAGGCGTCGATGAAATCTTCTACGATCCGCGCCACCCGTATACATGGGCGCTGTTGAGTTCTCTGCCGCAGCTTGGAATTAAGGGCGAAGACCTGTATTCTATTGCAGGTACACCGCCGAATCTTGCGATGGAAATCAAGGGCGATGCATTTGCGCCGCGAAATCCGTTTGCACTGCATATGGACTTTGTTGAACGGCCGCCGTTTTTCGATGTTTCACCGACTCACAAAGCAAGAACCTGGCTTCTTGACCCTCGGGCGCCGAAACTGGAACCGCCTGAGGCTGTGAAACGACTTGCGGAAGGGAGGCTGTGAAGATGAAGAAAGATAAACAGGTTTTAGTTGATGTTAAAAATCTGACCGTTCAATTCGGTTCCCGCCGCCATCCGTTTACAGCGGTGGACAACGCCAGCTTCCAGATTTATAAAGGGGAAACCTTTGGTCTTGTTGGCGAATCCGGCTCCGGAAAGACCACCATCGGCAGAGCGATTATCAGAATCAATCCGACGGCAGGCGGTGAGGTAATCTATGACGGACAGAAGATAAACGGAAAGATTTCAAAAGAGCTGGATAAGCAGGTAACTCAGAAGCTTCAGATGATTTTTCAGGACCCGATGGCTTCACTCAACGAGAGAGCAAAGGTAGACTATATTGTTGCCGAAGGACTTCTGAACCTTCCGAAGAAGCTGAGCAAGGAGGAGAGACAGGCGGCTGTTGCAGAAGCGCTTCAGTCTGTAGGTCTTCTTCCTGAGTTTGCCAGCCGTTTTCCGCACGAGTTTTCAGGCGGACAGCGTCAGCGTATCGGTATTGCAAGAGCTATGGTTATGCACCCTGAATTCATCATTGCGGACGAACCGATTTCCGCTCTTGATGTGTCCATTCGTGCACAGGTGCTGAATCTGATGGCTAAGTTCCAGAGAGAATTTGGTCTGACCTATCTGTTCATTTCTCATGACCTTTCGGTAATGCGCTTTATCTGCGACAGAATCTGCGTAATCCATAAAGGTGTTTTGGTGGAGCTTGCTGAAACAGAGGAGCTTTTCGCACATCCGGTACATCCGTACACCAGAGCTCTTTTGTCTGCGATTCCGATTCCGGACCCGGCAAGAGAGAAGAACAAGACTTTGACTGTATACGACGCAAGCTGCCACGATTACAGCGAGCAGAAACCGTCTTGGAGAGAAATCCGTCCGGAGCATTTTGTCTGGGCAAATGAACCGGAATTTGAAAAATACAAAAAAGAACTTGAAGAGTAGAAAACCTTGAAGTATAAAAAGACTTTGAAATAAGAAAGATTTTGAAGTATAAAAAATGCAGGCGGAACGGGCGCAAAAGCGCAGGGCGTTCTGCCTGTTTTTTATAAGCTTGACAGAATTGTGGGTGTACCGCTTGTAACGCACGCGCAGGGCGTTCCAGCTGTTTTTGTATAAGCAAAACCCCGTGTCTTTGATATGTGTTCTTTATGATTAACAGTGATTTTTTTTCGCCGTTGTTCATAAAGAGGGATATCTTTGGCACGGGGATGTTTTTTAGATAAATACACGCCTGTGAATGATTCCCTTGTAAATCATTCTGATCCCTTGTACCTGAAGAGTGAAGGCGGGAGATTGATTTATCTGTTTTTATTTAAGTTTTTCTGATACAGCAGGAGTACACTCAGTACACAGCCCGCGCCTGCAGCGAGGAGCAGATATAACGCAAGGGGTGTGTCATCACCGGTTGCCGGAGGATTTGCGGAATTCTCCGAAGAGGAGGCCGGAGGATTTTGTCCGGGTGCATCACCGCCGGGCGCGGTGTGATCGGATAACGGTTTATCTGCATCTGTGTCTATGACATAGCGCAGCACCATACTTGAGACATAGTTTTCGTCATCGCCGCCGAGGACGAAAGAGTCTGTCTCATATTCGGACCATTTGAAGTCATCGTAGAGAGCCATATCGTCGTAGCTGCCGATGAAACGGTAATCCTTTCCCTTGTATGATGTGTTGATAAAGTCAGACGCCTTGATGATATCTCCGGACTTGCCGGTCAGATAGTAGCCTTCGTAATCTTCATTATATTCGCCTTCATGCACGATGCCGACTAATTTTAATTTTCCCCCGCGCTTTTCATAGTAACGGTGAGAAATCTGGTAAGATTCGATATAGGGGCAGTCGCAGTCCAGCATGATATCCGCGCTGAGAAGTCCCGTAAATTCGTCTCCGGACAAATAGGCTATGACTTCATCAATATTGAGAAGCCATGACTTTATCATCTCGATGTCTTCACGAGTCATTTCCATATCCTGTAAATCTTCGTCGCTGAGGGAGTCCAGTTCATTTAATACTTCTTCTAAATCCGTGCCCATAGCTTCGAGAATCAGTTCCAGCATTTCTGCGTAACTGTCCACTTCCGCAATTGTTTCGGCAAAAATATCTTTTACCATTTCCATGATTGTCCGAAACAGTTTGGAGGTCATGATGAAACAGGCGCCTTCTTCGGTAAAGTGACCTTCGGGAAGTCCTGTTACACATACTTTGAAGCAGCTTAGGATTTCCATCATATCCGTAAAAAAGTCTTCCGGATTTTCTGTATAGTTTCCCAGTTCAATGCGGTCCTGAATTTCTGACATCTGCCGCATAAGCTCCTTATCAAGCCGCATTTCCGGAAGATTCATCCAAAGACCGAAAAATTCGCCGTCTTCCACCACCTGTTCTACCGGCACGGTAACGGAAAAGTTGTCCTGTTCGGAAAAAATCTGCACATACAGCTTGTTTAGCGTTTCTGCTTCTTTAATCTTTTCACAGTCAGGATTGGAAATGTATACCGATACAACGGCATTGGGCTGCTTGTCGAAATCTTCTGCAATGCCGGCATAGATGCTGCTGCCGAAAGAAAGAAATATCATTACGAAAGATAAAAGAAATAGCAGACTTTTTTTCAGTGTATGTTTCATAAAGCGTGTTCTCCTTACAGTTGATATGATTACAATATAGCGAATTCTTCTGCAGAATGCAGGAAACGGAAATATATTTTTGAGAACCGACTATAAATCGATTCCCAGGTCATTATCCAGAATCTGACCGAAGGTGATGGAGCTGTCTCCAAACTTTTTTCGTATGTCGTCCATCGTGCGTTCAATGCTTTCTGCTTTTTCACGGTTTTCGGCTGGTTCGTTAAAGAGCGAAAGCTGTTCATCTGCGGTTTCATCGGTCAGATTGATTGCGGTCAGAGTCAGCAGGCGAATCGGGTCCTGCGGCCGCCAGGAAGCTGCGATGATTTCCAAAGCGGCTTTCCGAAGTTCCGATGCCAGATTGGTAGGAACCTGCAGCTGCTTTTGGCGGGAAATTGTTTTGAATGACGGATCTTTGATATCTACTTTTACACCGAAGCATTTCATCTGGTATTTGCGCAGGCGGCTTGCCACTGTATCGGACAGACCGGTTAGCGCGGTTATAATATCATCTGTTCCGCTCAGATTTCTGCGGAATGTAATACCGTTTCCGACAGATTTAATCTTTTCCCGCTGGTTATAGAGAGCTACCGGGCTGTCGTCAAGTCCGTTGGCGTATCGGTGAAGTACAGGCCCCTGTTTTCCGAGAAGGGCGCCTAGGGCTTTGGGATTTGCTCGCGCAAGATCGCCAATGGTTTGAATATGCAGACTTTGCAGCTTCTGCGCAGTGGCAAAGCCTACAAAGAATAGCTCGCCCACCGGCTTATTCCAGAGAAGCTCGGTGAAATTGTTTCGGGTAATTTCCGTGGTAGCATCAGGTTTTTTGTAGTCGCTACCCATTTTGGCAAAGATTTTATTGTAGGAAACCCCTACGGAAAGGGTCAGCCCAAGTTCCGATTTTATTCGCTTGCGAATGGTATCGGCAATTTCTCTGCCTGAGCCAAACAGCTTTCTGCTTGCCGTTACATCAAGCCAGGATTCGTCAATGCTGAAAGGTTCCACCATATCCGTGTACTGCAGATAGATTTTGTTGATTTTGCGGCTGTATTCCTTGTATTTGTCATGATGAGGTCTGACGAATTGAAGATCCGGGCATTTTTTCTTTGCCTGCCAGACTGTTTCTGCGGTGACAATACCGAGTTTTTTTGCCGGTTCGTTTTTCGCCAATATAATACCGTGGCGTCCGTCGGGATCACCGCAGACAGCTACCGGCTTATCGGCAAGGTCCGGCCTGTCCAAAAGTTCTACGGAAGCATAAAAGCTGTTCATATCGCAATGTAAAATCACTCTGTCTTCTGTATTCATAGTTTTATTGTACCATAAGAATGAAGCGATGTCTTCACCTTTTGCTTTGATGCCGGTTAAGGTATATGGATGTCTGCTGCTTTTGGTGCTGCAGACGGACAGGGCGTAAACCGCCTGATGTGACTTGTTTTTTCGCTGCCTGCTTAAACTGTATGATGTACTTTTCAAATAACAATCACAATTACGGTAAATGGGTATGGTATACTGATTCGTAACAGAGGAAATAATAAGGGGTGAATCAATGAATAATATTATGGTCTGTGTCACCAGACAAAAGACTTGTCAGAGGTTGATTGACTGCGGCAAGGCGTTGATGGAAAATGAGCAGGATCAGCTTTTTGTCATACATGTTGCAGGCGAAGACGAAAAACTTCTGGGAGATACGCAGGAGGGCGAAGCTTTGGAGTTTCTTTATGAGAAGGCAAAGGAAGCAGGCGCATCTCTGACTGTAGAGCGGTCTTCCGATGTACTTCGGACGCTGATTTCAATAGCTGATAAGAATCAGGCAAACCGTGTGGTTGTCGGTGAATCGGGAGAGGGAGAAGCAGGCGCGGGATTTCTGCACAGATTGGAGAAAAAGCTTTCCGGACGGGCAAAGCTGATTGTGGTTCCTGCTGTTTCTTGACTTTGGAAGCGGGAACCAGTATAATGTTTTTGTAAATATATTAAGACAAGGAGGTATCGTAAGTGAAAATCATCACAGTAATTGCGGGTATTTTGCTTACAGTGCTCGGAGTATTTTCTGTAGCAAATGCCGGATTATCATTTCTTTCACTTGCATTTCCTATCGGGGTCTGTTTGGTTTTGGTCGGATTGGTAGAGTGTTTTGTATATAAGCGAATTCGTGAAGATGTAGATGCGGGGCATTGGGTGCTCATCGAGGGATTGACGACTTTTATTTTGGGGGTCGTGGTTCTGACCGGGCGTCTTGCGGCAGACATAGCAGTTCCTGTCGTATTCGGAATGTGGAGCATTGTTTCCGGTATCCGCGGCTTCACTGTTTTGGCATTTGAAACCGATACCAGAGAAAAGAATATAGATTTTTACTGGGCGCTGTGTGTCAGCGGGTTGAATTTGGCAGTAGGTATTTATACATTTTTCAATTCCTCCATGCTGCAGCTGTCGGTTTTGATGATTCTGGGTATTTGCTTCGTGGTTCAGGGAGCCAATGTAATTAAAATCGGCTTTGATATTGTATACAATAAGCCGGATTTGATTAAAACAAGAGATGAAAAGATTGCTGAGGCTGAAGAAGCTGCAAAAGAAGCTCATAAGGAAGCCAAAAAGGCGATTAAGGAAGCGAGAGAGGCGCGCAAAGCCGTAAGAGAAGCCGAGGTAGCCAAAGAATTTCATGAAATAATCGCAGAACCTTCCGAGGAGAATGGGGCTGAGAAGTAATCGTAAAAACAAGGGGTTCTTTTAAGTTTATTGGTTTTCCTTGTAAAGTGTCGCCGCGCAGCAGGCGATATGTGTGCATAGAGGGTTTTTATCCTGCCGTGCACACTTTTCTTATTATATAGGAAATATCGATTTCGTTGCTTTCGTGTATTTTGGTATAGACTTCGCAAACCTGCATTTTCGGAGGAAATACTTTTTTACAGCGGATTTTCAAGGTGTATCAGGCTTTCTGCTTTCACCGAGTTCATCAGGGTGTGAGGCTGCCGGATTTAGCGGGCAGAACGCTGTTGACGGGATTACTGTGTTTGGCGAGCTTGCCGGGCAGTGTGTATTTTATATAGAAAGGCATAATTTAATGACAGATATTTGTATTATCGGCGGCGGGGCTTCCGGGATGACTGCGGCAATCTGCGCAAAGGAGAGCAATCCCGCACTTGATATTATAATTTTTGAAAAAAAGAATCAGACGGGAAAGAAAATTCTGGCTTCAGGTAACGGAAAGTGCAATCTGTCCAATCAGGCTTGTCCGGGTGTAGAAACGACTTTGGAGTTTTTCAGACATTTGGGGATTTTGACGAGAACAGATGCTGAGGGAAGACTGTATCCTTATACGGAAGAAGCCAGAGCGGTTCGAGATGCACTGGATACAAGACTCAGATCTTTGGGGGTAAAAACAGAGACGCTGGCTGAAGTTTCGGCTGTGGAGAAAAACCGGGACGGCACTTTTACGGTAGAGCTGGGGAACAAAAGCATTACCGCGGGAAAAGTGCTCATTGCCTGCGGCGGAAAGGCGGGTTCTGCCTTTGGAACGACCGGCGACGGATTTCGCTTTGCAAGGCGTTTCGGACATAAGGTGAACAAACCGGTACCTGTTCTGACTGCCGTAAACTTAAAAGAAGATTTGAAACAGCTGTCGGGAATTCGAGTAAAAGGAAAGGTTACCCTGACTTACCTTGAAAAACCGATTTTTTCGGAAACAGGGGAAATTCAGTTTACAGAAAGCGGCATTTCAGGCATTTGTATCTTCAATCTGTCGCGTTATCTGATGATTCCGGAGGGGAAAACTTTTGAAAATGGATTTGACGATTATAGAATTCTTGTTGATTTTTTTCCGGAGACCGAAGATATAAAGCCGATTTTGGAAGAACGGAAGGTATGGGGCTTTGAAAAGGGCGAGCTACTTCGGTTTCTGGTGCGAAGACCTCTTGCTGAGCTGATGGAGCAGAAGGCAGGATGCAATACAGAAAAAATGGCACAATTTCTGAAAGCCTTTCCTCTTTCTCCTTCCGGCGTGCGGGGATGGGATTATGCTCAGGCAACCCGGGGAGGAGTGTGTCTTTCGGAAGTTTCGGACACGACTATGGAATCAAAACTGGTGCCGGGTCTTTACTTTGCGGGAGAAGTTTTGGACTACGACGGTCCCTGCGGCGGTTTTAATCTGCAGCATGCGTGGGAAACCGGCATAAAAGCAGGAAAGGAGATGGCAAGATGAACAGCAGATACAGAATGCATCAGGTGCGGATCGGTGTAAACGAAAATAAAAATGATATTGCAAAAAAAATACTGAAAAAGCTGGGAAACAGAGATTATATTCTTTCCGATATGGAAATTGTCAGAGAGTCAATAGACGCACGGGACAAAAATGATATTAAACTGGTGTATACGGTGGACTTTCATATTGTCAGAAGACAGAGACCAAAAGATTATGTCAGAATTCCTCTGAATCCGAGGCTTCATATTGAAGAAGCGCCGGATGTGCGATATATTGAGCCGGGGTCCGGTACGGAGCCTATGATGAACCGGCCGGTTATTGTCGGATTCGGTCCATGCGGTATGTTTACAGCGCTGACTTTGGCAAGGCGGGGTTATAAACCGATTGTAATTGAACGAGGGGCGCCTATTGAAGAACGGGTAAATGATGTAGAAAAATTTTGGAAAGAAGGAATTCTGGATACTGAGTCCAATGTTCAGTTCGGTGAAGGGGGCGCAGGAACTTTTTCTGACGGAAAACTGACAACGGGAATCAAAGATCCGCGAATTCGAAAAGTCCTGGAAGAGTTTGTCAGAGCCGGTGCTGACCCGGATATTATGTATAAGCAGAAGCCCCATATCGGGACGGATGTGCTGCGAACCGTGGTGAAAAGCATCAGGCACGAGATTATCCGCTGCGGCGGAGAGGTTCGCTTTCATACTAAATTTGCGGAGCTGAATACAAGTAAAAAGCATATTAAGTCCGTTATCGTGGAAAGCGGCGAAGGTCGTGAAGAAATTTTTACAGAAAATCTGGTTCTTGCCATCGGTCACAGTGCAAGAGATACTTTCAGATATCTTCTGAATCGAGGTGTTAAGATGCAGCAGAAGCCGTTTTCTATCGGCGTGAGAATCGAGCATCCGCAGCAGATGATTGATGAAGCTCAGTACGGAAAAACCAAAGGACTTCCGCCTGCTGACTATAAGCTTTCCTATCACTGCGAAAACGGGAGGGGCGTTTATACTTTCTGTATGTGTCCCGGCGGAGAAGTGGTGACTGCTTCGTCTCAGGAAGGCGGTGTGGTAACCAACGGTATGAGCAACAGGGCAAGAAACAGCGGTATCGCAAACAGCGCGCTTCTGGTTGATGTACGCTGCGAAGACTTCGGATCGCCCCATCCGCTGGCAGGAGTAGAGTTCCAGGAAAAATATGAAAAGCTGGCATTTTCTCTCGGAGGAGGAAACTACAAAGCGCCGAAAACCACCTGGGCGGCTTTTCGGGACGGCGCAGAAGATGCGGAAGCGGTAATCGGCTGTCTGCCGGATTTTGCTGTGGAAGCAATGAGAGAAGCAATGCCCCGCCTGGGAAGAAAATTATCCGGATTTGACCGAGACGATGCGGTGATGACTGCGGTGGAAACAAGAAGCTCTTCCCCTGTTCGCTTTGCGAGAAATGAACAGATGGAAGGAACCTTCGGAGGCCTTTATCCTGCAGGGGAAGGCACAGGTTATGCGGGAGGCATTATGAGCGCCGCCTGCGACGGCATTAAAATTGCAGAAAAAATCATCGGGAAATACCGGATATAAGCCGGTTTGTACGAATCATATCAATGACTTATCTGCCATATGGATTTTGCCAATTGAATCGTTTTACAGCCGCGCAGTATAAATTCCGTATCGCAGTCAGGCGTAAGCTTTCATCGAAAGAGGAAAAACGGGCTTTGTCCCATCGGGCGAAGGTACCGATTCGGAGAAAAGTCTTTGGCTTTCGCCTTTGTCAGAACTGTTTCAGCCTGTAAATCTTAGATACGGCGGAGATTTTTTTGGTGCTTCAGCGGTAATAAATCACAGGGTTACCGGTGGTAAACAAGGAAACTTTAGTATATGAATATAAAACCTCCGTGTTGCAATGATGTTGGTTTGGCGGCCGCATCACTTAGAAGCAACAGGAGGTTTTTGATGATGAAGAACGAAATAAAACACATGGTTTATTCAGGGTATACTGCCGCGAATATTATGCAATAGCAAATATTCAAAGTATCTTAGAGACCGGTAGGAGCCGGCGCTTCTATGGCCTGAGGAAACAAACGGCTGGTTATTGACTTTTTTTGTCTATACAGTTATGGCAATAATCATTGAATTCCGTTAAAACTTTTGATAGGTTCTGAGGGTCTGTTTGAAAATTATAGGTATCATTTACAATGGCTCTGCTTAAGTGCATTTCTTGCCATTCACTGCATAAATCTATTAAGGCAGCCTTGATTTCTTTCATATTATGGGCAGAAGTATCGTTCAGATATGTTTGTAGGTATATTAAATATGATGCAAGCTCATCTAAGTTGGCATAATTATAATCCTCATTCAGCCATTTGAAATGATTGATATCCATAACATAGCCATATTCATAATCTACCTCCGACATAAGTAAATTGAATGAATGATATTTTAACTATATTATAAATTTAGAATACGGAAAAATCAATATTTTATAATAACCTGGCAACCCGTTTCCGGTTGCTGTCCATATATCTTCCGACTTTACAGATTGTGAGTTTTTTTCAATATGTGTTTTTATTTTTTCACTTGAAAGTTTTATTAAGAATATGAACAGGAGGTTTTAAAAACTTCTTGACGGAGATACTTTTTTGGAGTAAACTGACTTTAGTAAAAAATTACCGCCGGGTAGCGCTTTCTCAACTTCGTTAGGCCTTAGAAGAAGTGAGAACAGCGTTATTTTTTTAGAAAGATGAGGTGTTTAAGATGTTCAGAGAAATGAGAAGAAAAAAACAGATAATGAGTGAGGCTGACAGCATTGCTGTTCTTGAAAGAAATACGGCAGGCGTTCTTGCTGTGGCAGGGGACGACGACTATCCTTATGCAGTGCCTCTCAGTTATGTTTACTGCGACGGCAGAATTTATTTCCATACCGCAAAAGCAGGTCATAAGGTGGAGGCTATGAAACAGCAGGAAAAAGTGTCCTTTTGCGTAATTGATGAGGATAAGATCGTGCCGAAGGAATATACAACTTATTTCCGCAGCGTTATCGCTTTCGGAAAAGCTAAATTCCTTGCAGGGGATGAAAAAATGGAAGCTGTTTTGAAGCTTTGCAGAAAATACTGTCCGGAGGAGACCGATGAAGACATTAAGAAAGAAATCGGAGGCTCTTACGATAATATGGAGATGGTTGAAATCTCCATCGATCACTTAAGCGGAAAAGAAGCCATAGAGTTTGTGAATATGAAAAAATAACGGCTGCTGCAGAATGGAAAAATCGCAGGCAAAACTTACTATACCCGGTGATTCAATATCGTAATGCGGACAGGCAGGTAAGATAATGTGTTGTAACGGTGCAGCGCAATCTAAGTTAACTTAATATTATTTATCATACTGACAGATTTTCGTTTTTTTGCAGGTTCTGTCAGTATTTTTATATTTTACAGATGAAAATCCGTCTTATCAGAAGCCGGGTGCTGACAAAACTGACATATTCCTATGGGTTTGTCAGTCTTGCCAGTAAAATAACGAGAAAAGCTGACAAAACTGACACATTTTTGTTTTAGTGTCAGTTTTGCCAGCACCTCATCAACCATTTTGCCGGCATCTCATCAACCAGTCTGCCGGCGTTTCATCAGCTTTTTTGCCGGCATTTCGTCAACATCCTGTGGTCAGAATGTCCTTTTTATCTTCAATGGGTTTTCAGAGAAGGCGCAGTTATTTTACCAGGCTTCTTCCCGTCATTTCCGCAGGTTTTTCAAGCCCCATCAGATCGAGCAGAGTCGGGGCGATGTCGCAGAGCCTGCCGCCATCTGAAAGCTCTTTCGGATCGGAGGCAATATGTACAAGAGGTACAGGAGAAAGAGAGTGAGCGGTTACTGCGTTGCCTTCTTCGTCTATCATACAGTCGGCGTTTCCGTGATCTGCTGTGAGAAGAATCTGACCGCCTTTTGCAAGGACTGCATCGACAATCTGCGGAACACAGGTATCCAGAGTTTCCACAGCTTTTACCGCAGCGTCCATAATGCCGGTGTGTCCTACCATATCCGCATTGGCAAAATTCAAAATGATACAGTCGTATTTTTCTTCCGCAATCCGTGCAAGAACCTGTGAGGTGACTTCCGGTGCGCTCATTTCGGGCTGCAGATCATAAGTGGGAACCTTCGGAGACGGAACAAGAATTCTGTCTTCTTTCGGAGCCGGCGCCTCTACGCCGCCGTTAAAGAAGAATGTAACATGGGCGTATTTTTCCGTTTCGGCGATACGTAGCTGGGAAAGTCCCAGAGAGGCGATATAGTCACCGAAGGTGTTGACAAGTGTTTGAGGCGGAAATGCAACTTCCACACCAGGCATAGACGCATCGTACTGAGTCATACAGACATATTTCAGATTTTTTACTGTCTTTTTTCTGATGAAGCCGTCAAAAGCAGGGTCTGCAAAGGCGCGGGTGATTTCTCTTGCACGGTCGGGACGGAAGTTGTACATAATGATGGCGTCACCGTCATTTACTGTGCCTGCGCCGGTTACAGAGGGCTGAACAAATTCGTCATTTTCTCCCCGCTCATAGGCGCTGTCTACCGCAGCACAGCCGGTAGCTGTTTCAAACCCATGTCCTAGGGTCATGGCATCGTAGGCTTTTTCTACTCTGTCCCATCGTTTATCCCGGTCCATAGCGTAATATCTGCCGCAGATTGTTGCAATTTCACCGATACCGAGAGTATCCATATGATTTTGCAAAGCTTTGATATACTGATTTGCGCATCTTGGCGGTACATCCCGCCCGTCAAGAAAACAGTGAACGAGTACTTTTTTCAGTCCCTTTTTCTTTGCCATGTCAAGCAGCGCAAACAGATGGCTGATATGGCTGTGTACGCCGCCGTCGGAAAGAAGTCCGAAAAAATGCAGGGCGGAATTATTTGCAAGGGCATGGTCCATAGCATTGTTCAGAGCAGGGTTTTCAAAAAGACTGCCGTCTTCCGCGGCCTTTGTGATTCGGGTAAGCTCCTGATAAACCACTCTGCCTGCGCCGATATTCAGGTGTCCCACTTCGGAATTTCCCATCTGACCTTCGGGAAGACCTACGGCGAGTCCGCAGGCGGAAAGCTGCGTATGATGGTATTTTGCAAAAATACCATCGAGATTCGGTGTATTTGCCGCTGCGACGGCATTTCCTTCCCTGCGGGGATTCAGCCCGAAGCCGTCCAGAATCATCAGCATGGTCGGTCTTTTTTGTATGTTCATAAATTTCAACTCCTGTTTTCAGATTGTCTTTTCATTATATCAGATTTTTTGGTATAATGAAATAGAGAGTGAGGTAATTATGGCTTGGACAAAAGAACAGCAGCAGGCAATCGACCTGCGCGGTAAAAATATACTGGTTGCGGCAGCGGCAGGCTCCGGTAAAACAGCGGTTTTAGTAGAGCGTATTAAAAAACTAATCATAGAAGAAGGCGTATCTATCGATCGGATGCTGATTGTGACTTTTACCAATGCAGCGGCGGCGGAAATGAAAGAGAAAATCCGCAAAGCGCTGATAGGTGAAATTGAAAAAGATCCGGAACATTCTGCGCAGCTGAGGGCACAGCTGTCCCTTCTGCCGCAGGCTAATATAAGCACATTTCATGCTTTTGCGCTGGATGTGATCAGGCGGTTTTTCTATCAGGCGGAAGTGGAGCCGGGATTTTCCATTTGTGACGAAGCCCAGAGAACCATTCTGAAAGAGGAATCTCTGGATATTCTGCTGGAAAATTGTTTCGCTGAAGAGTCAGAGGAGTTCTATGAGTTTCTTAACTGGTATTCGGGAGACAGAAATCAAAACCGGATTCGCGAGATGATTGACAGCGCCTACAGCGTGCTTCAGTCGCTTCCGTATCCATGGAAATGGCTTGATGAAAAGGTGGAAATGCTGAAAATGGACCCTTCTCAAGCAGAACACTCGCAGCTGATGGAATATATTTGGGGATATATTGACGAATCTTTGGAAGAAGCAGGCGGCTTCTGGCAGAGAGCCTGCGAAATTCTGGCGGAAGCCGGTCTTGACCGTATGGCAGAAAAGGTGGAGGCGGAAGAAGTTTCTTACGCCGATGCTCTTTGCGCTGCGGCAGAAGAAAGACAATTTGAACGACTGGGGATTTTGCTGGAATCTGTGCCGTCTCTGCGGCTGACTGCGAAAAAAGACGAAAAGGAAGACTATGCACCGGTTAAAGAGAAAGTGGCGGCCTGTCGGAAGAAGGCTTCGGGCTGCGTCGGCGACCTTAAAAAAATGTTTTTCCTTGCGCCTCTTTCGGAACAGATTGAGGAATTGAATCGGACGGCGCCTCAGGCAGAGACTCTGCGAAAGCTGCTGCTTTCTTTTGATGGAATTTTCCGCGCTGCAAAGGCAGAGAAAAAGTTGCTGGATTTTAATGATATTGAGCATTACTGTCTGGAAATTTTGGAAGAACAGGAGACCGCGGAATTCTACCGCAGAAAATTTGAATATATTTTCATAGACGAGTATCAGGACACCAACATTTTGCAGGAGGAAATCATTTCCAAAATCAAACGGGAAAATAATCTGTTTATGGTAGGTGATATCAAGCAGAGTATTTATAAGTTCAGGCTGGCGGAGCCGGAGATTTTTAAGGAAAAATACACCTCTTACGGCAGCGGCGATGCAAACTCTGTAAAAATTGACCTGAATCGGAATTTCAGAAGCAAACCGGTAATTCTTTCTGAAATAAACAGAATTTTTGACGGACTGATGGAAGACTATACGGAGGAGGCAAGACTTTACCCGGGAATTGATTACGAGGGAGAGTGCAGTTATCTTCCGAAGGTGAAGGTGGTGGATGTTTCATCTGTAAACAGTGCGGACGAAGCGCTTGCCGATCTGAAAAACACGGAGCTTGAGGCTCTTGCCGTCTGCCGGATTATCAGAGAAAATCTGGGAAAGCCTTTTTACGATCATAAGGCAGGCGTTATGCGCAGTATCAGACCGAGAGATATTGTAATTCTGATGCGGGGTGTGAAAAATTATGCCGATGTATTTTACAATATGCTGAAAGAAAACGGCATCGAAAGCTTTGTAGACGACAGTGAAGGGTATTTTGACACTATAGAAATTACAGTGTTCATGAATCTTCTATCGGTAATAGACAATAAGCTGCAGGATGTACCGCTGATCAGCGTTCTGCATTCGGAGATTTTCGGATTTTCGGCAGAAGAGTTGGCAAGGGTGCGGGCAGAGTATAAAACGGGAAGCTTCGCGGAAAGCTGTATGAATTATGCAGAAGACGGAAAGGATCAGGCGCTTTGTGAAAAGTGCGGCAAAGCTCTTGAAAGATTAAAAGAATGGAAGCAGATGAGCGCCTCTATGCCCCTTGGAAAATTCATCTGGTCTTTGCTTATGGAAACAGGTTACTATCTTATCATCGGCGCAATGCCCGGGGGAGCGCAGCGGCAGGCTAATCTGCGGGCGCTTGTGGATAAGGCGGAAAGCTACAGCCGCGGCAGACAGAGCTCTCTCTTCAGCTTTGTGCGTTATATTGATGCGGTAAAACAGAGAAAAGTTCCCATGGGGCAGGTTCGCCTGGTGGGTGAAAATGATGATTTAGTCAGGATTATGACAATTCATAAGAGCAAAGGGCTTGAATTTCCGATGGTGATAGTCAGCGGTATGGGGCGCAGGCTCAATTATACGAAGCTGGGAACCGGCGCGGCGCTTCACAAGGATATCGGTATTGCAATGACCCTTGCCGATTATGAAGGCAGATGGTACAAGCAGACGCTGCTTCAGAGGCTGATGCAGAAACAGGTAAGACGGGAGGAAGTTCAGGAGGAAATCCGGATTCTGTATGTGGCGCTGACTCGTGCGAAGGATATTCTTTATATGACCGGCGCTGTCCGGGAGGGAGAAAAATTCTTAGAGGCAAGAGACACAGGACTTGGCGGGGAAGCTATGTATCTTTCCATGCTTTCCGGCGCATCGAGTCTGGAACTGATCGATGCCAATCTTCTTTCTGCAGGTGAAACGGAACGGCAGGGATTTTTCGGAAACCCTGTGGACCGGGATATTTACAGAAACGAGGCGGAACCGGAAAAAGCGAAAGAAATCAGAAGAAGACTGTCGTATATTTATCCTTATGAAGCTGCAAAACATTTGAAATCAAAGTACAGCGTAACAGAAGTCAACCGGATAGAGTCTGAAAAGATAACAAACTACGAGCATATTTTGGCTGTACCGAAGTTCCGTCAGGAGAAAAAACAGTTGACCGCAGCTCAGCGGGGAACGGTGTATCACGGAATTATGGAGCGTATCGATTTTTCTCTTGCGGCATCGGAAGGCGAAAATTATCTGAAGCAGGCGGTTTCGGAAATGATTGAGGCGGAGATTTTTACGACAGAAGAAATAGAAGGAGTGAATCTTTCAAGAATTACAGATTTTTTTGCGGGAAATCTCGGCAGACGGTGCGCGGCAGCTTACAGAGAGGGAAAGCTCCAAAGAGAACGGTCATTTAATTTGGAAATGGATATTTCCGGAGAAGCGGTGCTGGTACAGGGTATTATCGACTGTTTCTTTGAAGAGGAGGACGGTCTTGTGCTTTTGGACTACAAGACTAACAGGATTGACCGGAACAGGAGTTTTGAGGAAGAAGCGGAAAGACTGCGCAGGTCTTACGCAAAGCAGATAGAAATTTACAGCAGCGCTCTTTCTGAGGCGACCGGAAAAAAGGTAAAAGAAAGCTATTTGTACCTGTTTGACGCAGGGTGCAGTATAGAGATGGAAGAAAGACAGTAGAAGAAAGGCGGAAAAATGAGTAAAGGTTTGATTTTGGAAGGCGGCGGAATGCGAGGGATTTTCGTCGCCGGTGTTATCGACTACCTGCTGGATGCAGGCATAAAATTTGACAATGTAATCGGCGTGTCGGCAGGCGCCTGTCATGGATGCAGTTTTGTCAGCGGCCAGCGGGGAAGAGCCTATGCAACATCTACGGATTATCTTGATAACAGGGATTACTGCAGTCTCAGAAACCTGCGGAGAACCGGGGATTTATTCGGCAGTGACTTTCTGTTTCATAAGATACCCGAAGAACTTTATCCCATCGATAACGAAGCTTTTAAGAAGAGCGGAATCAGATTTCAGGCGGCGGTGACAAACTGTGAAACCGGATGCGCCGAATATCCTGTGATTTCTGATATGTTCTGCGACGCGGAGTGGATTCGTGCTTCCAGTTCCCTTCCTTTTCTTGCCAATATGGTGGAAATGGACGGGAAGCTTTATATGGACGGTGGAATTGCAGATTCCATCCCTCTGGCACAGTCCATCAGGCAGGGAAATGAGAAGAATGTTGTGGTGCTGACAAGACCGAGAGATTATCGAAAAAAAGCGCCGTCTGCGGCTTCTCTTAGGCTGATGAAGCTGAAATACAAAGCTTATCCAAAGATGTGCGAGGCTTATGCGGAAAGATATAAAACTTACAATCGGACACTGGAACTGATTGAGGAAGAAGAGGCAAAGGGAAGTACCTTTGTCATTGCGCCTATGGGACCTCTTGATATCGGCAGAACCGAAAAGAATCCGGATAAGCTCCGGAAAGCATATCGGGAAGGGTATCTGGTCGCAGAAGCCCTCGGTGAAAAACTGAAAAGTTTTTTGGACGGAGAACAGTGATTTGAAGAGAACCCATGAAAAGGAAAGCAATCGGATTATCGGCCTGAAATCCGGATAAAAAGGTTCATTTTTCAATAAGTGCGGGCGTAAACATATTTGAAATTTTGCTTACAGGCGTCAAACTCCCGAAACCTCTGAGTCAAACTTCCGAATCAAACTCCCGTGTCATAGAGAGCAGCCAGGTTCATTTTCTCCACAAACTGTCTGATGAGTATCTCCGGGCATTGTCTGGGATACATGCATTCATTTCCCAGGTGTTTTTAGTTGATTTTTTCATTTAGTGTATACTGTTTTCGTAAGATGTTGTGTTTGATCATACAACTATTTTACACCAACAGCTCTCAGTGTGCATGCATTTGAGAGTTGTTTTTCTTGTTTTTTGCGTACATAAAAAGGACATTGTACTAACGCTTTTATTCATTAATGCGACAGCTGTTTTGTTTATGGGGAAGATCGCAGACTGCCCGGAGCAAAGAGGAAGGGATGTCACTTTGCTGCTGCGGGATTGTTTATTGCTGTAAGTTAGTTTATTGCTACGAGCTTGCTTATTCTTTGGTGGTATCACCATGGAAATGACACAGTATGTGTTGTTAGAAGTCTTCAGTGTCATTTTGCTAAAAAACGATGGGGTAAAAATGACACTTTGTCGTTAAAAATGGTAGGGGTGTGTCAGATTTTTGGGTTAAGGCGAAAGTTTTGAAACGGAATGATATGAACATATTTCTATATTTTACATATTATTGCTGTAAATGCGGTCGCTGGTTTAAAAAATGTTTGGATCGGTTGCCAATATGTGACACATTAGGAAAGAATGAAGCCTTAGAGTGTCATTTTTGATGTTTCAAAAAAATAAAAATGACACAAACCATGCAGAAATAGATGGCTCTATGTCAATAGTTGGGGTGGAACACAATCTAAATAGCAATTTGTAACC
>CALBGO010000092.1 GCA_937894585.1 uncultured Eubacterium sp. | reverse complement strand
TTTTCGTATAAGGAATTCTCATTTTGACTTGTACTATTTATATTCTAGCACCAATTCCCGTATTTCGAGAAGAAAAAGCAAATTGGTTTTGAGAGGACTATAAATTCAAGTTTGTCGAGCAAAGGAGGTGCTGTAACAGATGGATGAACATTCCTATGACGATATAATCAATCTGCCGAATCCGACATCGAAGAACCATCCTCGTATGTCACTTCACGACAGAGCAGCACAGTTTGCACCTTTTGCGGCACTTACAGGACACGATGCAGCCATTAAAGAGACTGCAAGGCTAACAGATGAACGGTTAGAGTTAAGCGATGAAGTCATTATGAAATTAAATGACCAGTTAAATATGATTAGAGATAATATCGGCACAGAACAGGAAATATCAATAACTTATTTCGTGCCTGATGATAAAAAATCCGGAGGAGCATATCTCACGCATTCCGGCATAGTGAAAAAGATTGATGAATTTGAACGCAAACTGATTATGCAGGATGAAACAGTAATTCCGACTGAACAAATCAGCGTGATACAGGGAGAAATGTTCAAAGGACTATATGAGTAATAGCTTGGAAAGGGCAAACAATGGAAACAAAGCCGAGAATATTATACTTAAAGAAAATATTAGAGGAACGAACGGACGAGGAACATCCGCTTTCGACGACGCAGCTAATCAATATATTGAATGATGAATACGGAATATCTGCACATAGAACGACGGTCACAAAAGATATTGCTGCACTTCAGGAGTTTGGAATGGATATTGTTACTATCCATTCTACTCAGAGCAAATATTTTGTAGCCAGCCGTAAGTTTGAATTGCCGGAACTGAAACTGCTGATAGATGCAGTGGAGTCATCGAAGTTCATTACAAAGAAGAAAAGCGAAACGCTGATTGAGAAGATACATACGATGACCAGTCCGGGGCAGGCGTCAAAGCTGAAGCGTAATAACTATGTGGTCAATCGCATTAAGCCGGATAATGAGCAGATATATTACATTATTGACGCTATAAACGACGCCATCAATGCAGGCAAGCAGATTTCTTTTCAGTATTATGATTATACTGGATTAAAGAAAAAGGTTCTGAAGAACAAGGGCGAAGTGTATAAGCTCAGTCCGTATAAACTTCTCTGGTGTGGGGACTATTATTATGTTCTCGGATATTCTGAGAAGAAAAGTAAGGTTATCAATTTCAGAGTAGACCGTATTGCTTCAAAACCTGAGATATTGGATAAGGACATTATTCCTATGCCTGATGATTTTGATATTGAAAATTACACAAAGGAAGTTTTCTTTATGTTCTCAGGCGAGAAAGTTCTTGTGGATTTACGGTGTGATAACAGTCTGATGAAAACAATGGTTGACCGTTTCGGAGAAGATGTGACAACCCTTGCGTATGATATGACGTCTTTCAGGGTACAGACCGAAGTATCAGCCAGCCCTACCTTTTTCGGTTGGGTGTTTGGCTTTAATGGAAAAGTACAGATACTTGCACCGGAAAGTGTGAAAGAACAGTACAAACAGATGATTGCACAAGCCGATGAGGGTATGCAGGAAAAAGGAAACAAAGAACAGGAAATGTAACACTCCAAAGCATACGATGTCAAGAAACGGCAGAATCTTCCCACAAAGCTCGAAGTATGAATATGCTTAGGGCGTGGAGTTTGAAGTTTATCCGTTTGTGAATACAACCGCCCCAAACTATCATTGTGAAATTTGGTTAGCCGTGAACGAAAAAGGCGAGTAATAAGGACAGCAACTGCGAGTTGCTTGTTTGAGATAATGCGTGAGACTATAATAAAGGTGTAAGGGAGGTACTGCATAATGGATACAAAACAGGTCATACTTGAACTTCGTACTCAAAAGGGAATGTCGCAGGATGAGCTTGCAGAAAAAGTTTTTGTAAGTCGTCAGGCAGTTTCACGTTGGGAAAACGGAGAAACAGTTCCGAATACGGAAACATTGAAATTGCTGTCAAAAGTATTCGATGTTTCCATAAATACACTTTTAGGCTCACCGAGAAAGCTTATTTGTCAATGCTGCGGAATGCCGCTTGAAGATGATGATATTATCGGACACAATCACGATGGTTCTTTCAATGAGGACTATTGTAAGTGGTGTTATGCCGACGGAACATATACTTACAATGATATGGATGATTTGATTGAAGTTTGTGTTAAGAATATGGTAAGCGAGAATTTCACGGAGGAACAAGCCCGTTCTTATATGAAAGAGCTGCTTCCTACTTTGGATTACTGGAAGAAATATGATGAGCTTAGTGATAACGGTCAGTTTGAAGAATTCAAGAAAAAGTTAATCAATGAAATTAACGAATTGAATGTTGACGGAATGCCAAAGGTGGAAAAACTGAATGCCCTTGTGGGAAAGTATGTGAATCTTGAGTACCGGCTTCCGAATGGGCAAGCGGCTAAGTTTTTGAATGAGGCAAAGACATATCTGGGCAATCAGCTTGAATGTGAATACGGCGGCGATAGATGTTTCGGCGTTGTTGCAGATATGGATTTTATTCTTATTTGCACTTATGAAGAAGACGGTAAGAATCCGGAACTTGTATTGTATAAGAAAAGATGAGAATAGAGAAAAATAGTAAGCCATTGGAGTTAATGATTTCAGTGCAAGCAAAGAAATTTTGAGGTGTTAGCAATTTGCGACACCTCTTTTCTTTTGCGAAAAACCTACTTGAAAAAATTTTCGTATCAGGTATAATAAAACTATCGAAAGCAAACTGCTTCCGATAGAAAAGAAAGCGAGGTGCAGGTATGAGAAGCAAGAGTCCTGAACTTATGAGTGAGATAAAAAAGTATATCGAGGATTATTACCTGCAAAACAGACAATCCCCATCGACTACAAAGATTGCGGAAGCTGTTGGCATTGCCAGAGGTACAGCATATAAATACTTGGTAGAGATGGCTGAGAAGAATATGATTGAGTACGACGGGCAGGAGATTAGTACCAATGTGACCCGTAAGTACAGTGGCGAACAGACACAGACACCGATTGTAGGTTCTATTCCTTGTGGCAGTCCTCAGTATGAGGAAGAAAATATTGAAGAATATGTATCACTTCCTACTGCTGTTTTCGGCAAAGGAGATTTCTTCATATTAAGAGCAAGCGGTCAGTCTATGATTGATGCAGGGATAGATGACGGCGACCTTGTGGTTGTTAAAAAGCAGGTAGAAGCCAATGATGGCGATATAGTAGTTGCCCTTGTGGATAATCAGAATACATTGAAACGCTACTTCAGAGATGATGAGAATAAGAAAATCATTCTCCACCCGGAAAATAAGAAGATGAAAGACATCATTGTAGATGAGTGCTGCATTCAGGGTGTGGCTTGTCACATCATCAAAGAACTATAACAGAGGACAGACGAATGAGAACACTTGAAGGAATTCGCTATCTAATCAATTTGGATAGTGCGGAAATACAACAGAACTTTGCCGGAGGAGTTGCACCGCCGGACAAGGTGGAGTCGGAGGTGGACACAACTTGAGTATTTATATGTCAAGAGCCGAGTTGGAAGAAATCAGCGAAGGCTTGATAACAGCTTATGCTAATAAGTTTAGCAATCGAGTGATTCAATCCATCGACATAGAACATTTCATTACAGAATTTCTTATGTTACGAATTGAATACGCTTTTTTTGCAGAAGATGATGCAGGCAGGATTGGTTTTCTGGCAGATGGAGCAACACCACTGCTGATACATCAGGACGGAAAAATTATTCCCTTTGTTTTCCCGAAAGATACCATCGTACTTGATAAATTTCTTCTTGCTGAAAAGGAGCAGGGACGTCGCAGATTTACAATGGCACACGAAGCGTCACATCATATCTTGAGTAAGATGTATGCAATGCCGAGTGAAGGATGCTTTCATGCAGAGTATGACAGTGAGCGTAGTTATTCCAAAGAGGAACTGGCTCAGATGTTTGCGTCTGTTGAGTGGCAGGCAGATACAATGGGAGCTTCGCTTCTTATGCCGAGAAGAATTATTGAAAATGCCTTGGCGAAATATAATCAGTCAAATCCGATAAAAGTTTATGGCGATAATACCATTACTTCAAAGGATAAAGCAGTTATCCGTAGAATGGCAGCTTATATCGGAGTATCTTATACAGCCTTGGTTATCAGATTGAGAGATATGGGGCTATTTGAGTATCACAATATCCTTGAGTACATTTCCAATGAGTTAAATCTAGGAGGTGTTTCACAATGAGGTTACAGACTCAGGTAGAACCTGAAATACAAAAGAGATTGCTTCTGTCAAGAGTAGAAGCAGAAAGTCTGAAAGAGCGTGATATTCTCTGCCCGACTTGCGGGTTCAGGATACAAAGAGTTTTTTCAGACGCAACCGGACATTTGAGTGTGAAGTGTCAGAAATGCAAGAATGTCCACATTTTAAATCTTGCTTACTTCCGCAGAATCCGTAGGAACGGATATGGCAGGAATTGCAGGCGATGAAGATTACAAGTAAATATCGAAACGATTTCTAATCGAGTAAGCGGAGATAAGCAATTTATTTGCTAAACTACCAAGCACCGTACGAAGCCGGATAAGTGAAGAATAGAAGTATTCTTTGCTGTCCAGATTCGACGGTGCTTTTTTTGTTGCTGTTTTATTCGATTATGCTTCGTGCAGTATTAGGTCTTTTCCCTTACTTGGGAAAGGGCTTTTATGTTTTATAACGCATGGCAGTGCCAGATAGCTGAGTACCCGTAATCTCCGAATTTTGAAACTTATCAATTTTTCAAAATTCAAAGGAGATTACGGAAATGACAAACAAACTTACATTAACAGAACAAGAAGAATTATTTGCAAAGGATTGTAAACTGATAAACCTTAAATACGAATATAACGGTTATACCGGAGATGAAAAATGGGCGATTATTACGGAATTGTCTGTAAAAGAGCTTTGGGAGAAGTATCCCCTTGTTATAGAAAGATATTCTCCGTTTGTTCATCTTTCCATTGCACAGGGAGAGGTAATTGACGATGCAAACCGAAATGAGGACAAGTATGCAAAGAGAAGCAGTCGCACACTTGACTGCTATGGATATGACGATGAAATGTCCTCACAGTTCCATAAAGAACTTGCCATTATGTTTGATGACCCGTTTGAAAGAGCAGAGGAAGAAAGGCTTGAACTGGAAAGAGAAGAATTGCGTCAGTGTGAAATCAGGAAAGCAAGGATAGCACTTTCAATGTTGCAGCCACTTCAAAGGGAACGTCTTATGAAGAATGTGTGCTGCGGTCTGAGTTCCAGAGTGATTGCAAAGCAGGAGGGCGTATATTACAGCTCCGTAGATAAGTCTATTGCAGCGGCAAAGAAAAACTTTATCAAATTTTATGAAAATCTCTGATTTTGGGTGTGCATTTCATACCCCTTTGTCCAAATGAGTGAAGGGGTTATTTCATTCCGGATACGAATGACACTTTAAAAATTAGATTCTTGTGAGGTTATGTATATGAAAGGAAAAATGATTTGTCGTGGGGATTTATTCTACTATGACTTTGGAGATAACAGTGGTTCAGTACAAAGCGGAGAACGTCCGGTGCTTGTCATTCAGGCAGACGATTATAACCAGAATGCTCCGACGATTATTGTTGCAGCGGTTACAAGTGTAATCAAGAAAAGATATTTGCCATCGCACATTATTCTTGGCGAGGAGTTTGGACTGAAGAAACCGTCAATGGTTCTTCTGGAGCAGATACGGACAGTCAATAGAGAGGATTTGCGTGAATACATAGGTACGGTAGATGACGATAAACTTTTCAGGCAGATAAACGCAACTTTGAAAAAGACTTTTGGACTTTGGGTTTACAAGCCGGAGGGAAAAGAAAATATTCGTTGTCTATGCCCGAAGTGCCTGAATGATTACATCCACAATCCGGACTATATTGTAAGGCGACTTGACCCATTTGCAAAGCGAAAAGACAGATGTGATAAGTGTGATGGGGATGGTTGGGATTATGTTGTTACCGACAGATATTCATCCAAGAAAGAAAAGAGGGGGAGCAATGACAGAAAATAAAATCATTATTCCTATCTGGAAGAAGTCCAATCTTACAGTAGAAGAAGCCGCAGCTTATTGTGGTATTGGCTCAAGAAAATTAAGAGAAATGTCCGACTCGGAGTTTTGCCCTTTTGTTCTTTGGAATGGAAGTAAGCGACTGATTAAAAGAAGAAAACTGGACGAATATCTTGATAATGCGTATTCGATATAGCTGATTTGTAAAGTGTGCGATGGGTCGGTTCGCATAATAGGCTCATCGCTCATTTTAAATTATCATAAGGGCAGAAAAAAACAAGGAGGTGCTTCCGTAATGGCAGATACAGAAAAGATTATCCGAAAAAAATATGATGTGCCGATATGGCATAAGTCTAATTTGACGATTGATGAAGCAGTTGAATATTCTGGCATAGGTAGAGAAAGACTGAGAAAACTAACAAGCCAAGAAGAATGCCCATTTGTTCTTCATATAGGAAATCGTCGAATGATTAAGAGGAGGATTTTTGATGAATACATTGAAAAACTTACTTTCCTTGAATGATGATGAACGCTTACTTGCCGAAGTAAGAACATATCAGGAAAAACTCATAAGCAATGCTGAAGAACCGATATGGGAAAGAAAGTGGCTGACAATCGAAGAAGCCGCAGCATATTCCGGTATAGGAAGAACGAAGTTGCGTGAGTTGTCTAATCAAGCAGGTTGTCCCTTTGCAATATGGATAGGCAATAAAATCCATATTGTGAGGGAACGACTGGACAAATATATAGATAAGCAGTTTAGAATTTAGGAGGACACAATGGCGACAAAAAGAAAAGATAAATCAAGGGTTGTTCTGAAAACCGGAGAGGTTCAGAGAAAAGACGGTACTTATCAATTTAGCTGGCAGGACAGCCAGATGAAAAGAAGATTTGTTTACGCAAGAACTTTAGATGACCTGAGAGAAAAAGAAAAGCGTATTCAGAAAGATAAATGTGATGGTATTAAGACCGAAGCACGATACACAACCATTGATGAATTATTTGACCTTTGGGCAAATATGAAAAGAGGGCTGAAGAATAATACCTTTGAAAATTACAAATATATGTACAATACTTTTGTGCGACCAGTGATTGGAAGTAAAAGAATATCAACGCTGAAGAAATCGGATATTAAGAAATACTACAATTATCTTGTTGATGAAAGAAATTTGAAGCCTTCAACGATTGATAATATACATACGGTTCTTCATCAGGTTTTACAGATTGCTGTCGATGATGACTTCATCAGAAATAACCCGTCAGATAATGTGTTGAGAGAATTGAAAAAAGCACATTGTTTTCAGTCGGAAAAGCGTAGAGCGTTGACGAAACTTGAGCAGGAGCTATTTCTGAATTTCCTGAAAACCCACCCTGTATATGAACATTGGTATCCGGTCTTTGCAGTAATGATAGGAACTGGACTTCGTGTGGGGGAAGTAACTGGATTGAGATGGTGTGATATTGATATGGAAAGTGGAATGATTGATGTTAATCATACTCTTGTATATTATGACCACAGAACTGAGGGGAGTAAAAGTGGCTGTTATTTCAATGTAAATACAACGAAGACTCCGGCGAGTATGAGGCAGGTTCCAATGCTCGGTTTTGTGAGAGAAGCATTTGAACAGGAGAAACAGAAGCAGGAAGATTTAGGACTTCATTGCGAGGTCACGATTGACGGATATACAGATTTTATTTTCATCAATCGTTTTGGTCAGGTACAGCACCAAGCCACACTCAACAAAGCAATCCGAAGAATTATCCGTGATTGCAATGATGAGCAGTTTTTGCACAGTGATGAACCTGATGTGTTACTTCCTCATTTTAGCTGTCACTCGCTTAGACATACATTTACAACAAGAATGTGTGAAGCTGGAGTAAATATAAAGGTCATTCAAGATGCACTTGGACATTCAGATATTTCAACTACACTGAACATCTATGCTGATGTTACAAAAGAAATGAAAGCGGCAGAGTTCAAAGGATTGGATAGCTACTTCAAAGTATAATATTGGACTTCACATACAGAAAGAGAACATACAGAGTGTTGTGTGTTCTTTTTTCTTGTTCTGAAGCAGGAAAAGATAAGGCAGCGTTACTTTGATGTGGATTGACATTGTAAATAAGAGAAGTTATAATTTCTTGTATATGAATATGCTCTTGCATATACTACTATCGCCCTACATCATTTACATCATATTTTACATCATTTGCCCGCAAAGTGACTCAAAGTAGAGCAAAAATATGAAGTATGGGGGATAATTGGAATATGGAGAATTTAATAGTATTAACACCAGCTTGGTCGAGTATGAAAGAACCACAAAAAGGGTCCCCACGATGAAACCGGTAGGCGCAGATGCACAGAAGGATACTGCGGCAAAGGCTGTGGAAAAGGCGAAGCGCGTGATCGACTCTTCCAAGATTGTGACAGAACCGCTGTTTGAAGAAGATGTTGATTTCGAAACCTTCAGCAAATCCGACTTCAGAGCAGTAAAAATTAAGGCGTGTGAAGCCGTTCCAAAGAGCAAGAAACTGCTGAAGTTTGTTCTGGACGACGGAACCGGCGAAGACCGCATTATCTTGAGCGGAATCCATAACTATTATGAACCGGAAGAGCTGGTAGGAAAAACAGCGCTTGCAATCACCAATCTTCCGCCGAGAAAAATGATGGGTATCGATTCCTGCGGTATGTTGATTAGTGCAGTACATCAGTATGACGGGGAAGAGGCACTGAACCTGCTGATGCTGGACGATGAGATTCCGGCAGGAGCAAAACTGTATTAAGATGATGTAAGAATGAATGGGCAGTCCTGAATGGGATTGCTCATTTTTAGATAAGTAGCTTTTTCATTTTCTCCGAATGAGTATATTTCTATTCACCGAAAGCTGTTTCAGGGTATCTATAAACACGCCGGCAAGATAAGGGATTACAATATTACGAAAAAAGAATGGGTGCTTGACGGAGCGACAGTCCTCTATGGCAGTGCTTCGGAACTCAGAGCAACCCTTGAATATGAACTGCACAATCGCAATCTCCACATAAGCGGACTTTGGAACGATAAAAAAGTGGACATTGAGGAAGTAAAAGTGGACATTGATGAAACAAAAGTGGATATTGAAGCTGGAAAAGTGGATATTGGGAATGTGCTTGCCGAAAAAGGACAGGATTTCACAGCTAAAACGACAGCTCATATTCATAGACTCTTTGCTAAATTTGGCTATGATGAAATTTTCGGAAGAAGTGCTGTGATGGAGCTTCTTGAATTAAAGGCTTCCGGCGCTTTCAGGCTGCTGTCTAATTTGGTGGAGGCAGATGTGATTGAAACGGTATCGGGTTATGGGAAAGGAAAATACAAATTTAAGAAGTAATGCTGAATAAAAAGAAATTCAGCTTCTAACATTAGTAAAGTTAAATTGAAAAAGTTAGGTTAAAAGGGAGCAATGGCTATGAAGAAGCAAGAAAACAAGCCATGAACAGAAGTCTGAAAACAATTCTTGAAGTTACTGGAATTACATGGTATCATATATAAGATAGTAACTATTTTTTACGAAAGAAGGTAAAGAAATGAAAGATATACAGCTTAGAGAGCTTCACAGAAACACCGCTTTATATGCGGACAAGACCGTAACCGTAAGGGGCTGGGTCAGAACCAACAGAAGCTCAAATAAGTTTGGATTTATAGAACTGAACGACGGTACTTTCTTTAAGTCCGTACAGGTTGTTTATGAGGCTGACAAGCTTGATAATTTTGACGAGGTTGCCAAGGCGCCGATTGCTTCTGCCTGGACGGTAAAGGGAACTCTGGTGCTGACGCCGGATGCAAAACAGCCTTTTGAAATCAAGGCTGACGAAGTGATTTTGGAAGCGGATTCGGAATCCGATTATCCACTGCAGAAGAAAAGACACTCTATGGAATTCCTCAGAGAAATCGCTCACCTAAGACCGAGAAGCAACACCTTCTCCGCTGTATTCAGAGTGCGTTCTCTGGTGGCTTATGCCGTGCATAAGTTCTTTCAGGAGCAGGATTTTGTTTATGCCCATACTCCGATTATCACAGGCAGCGACTGTGAAGGTGCAGGAGAAATGTTCCGCATTACGACTTTGGATATGGACAACCTGCCGAAGACAGAAGACGGTAAAATCGATTACAGCCAGGACTTTTTCGGCAAAGAAACCAGCCTGACCGTAAGCGGCCAGCTGGAAGCGGAAACTTTTGCCATGGCATTCAGAAATGTATATACCTTCGGACCGACATTCAGAGCGGAAAATTCTAATACCACAAGACATGCTTCCGAATTCTGGATGATCGAGCCGGAGATTGCTTTTGCTGATTTGCAGGACAATATGGATCTGGCAGAAGCGATGGTAAAATACATCATCACTTATGTAAGAGAACATGCGCCGGAAGAAATGGCTTTCTTCAACAGCTTTATCGATAAAGGCCTGCTGGAAAGACTGGATAATATTGTGAACTCTGATTTCGGCAGAGTGACTTATACAGAAGCCGTAGACCTGCTGCTGAAATCCGGCAAGGAATTCCAGTATCCTGTGGAATGGGGCATCGATCTGCAGACTGAACACGAGAGATATCTGACCGAAGAAATATTCAAGAAGCCGATTTTCGTCACCGATTATCCGAAGGATATCAAAGCCTTCTATATGCGTCTTAATGACGACAACAAGACTGTTGCGGCATGCGACCTTCTGGTTCCGGGCGTGGGCGAAATCATCGGCGGCAGCCAGAGAGAAGAGCGCCTCGATGTGCTGAAAGCCAGAATGGACGAACTGGGCCTTGATGAAAAGGACTACTGGTGGTATCTGGATCTGCGTAAGTACGGCGGTGTAAAACACGCAGGCTACGGTCTGGGATTTGAAAGAATGATTATGTATCTGACCGGTATGGGCAATATCAGAGATGTCCTGCCGTTCCCGAGAACACCGAAGACCGCAGAGTTCTAAAGCAGAATGCAAATGCTGCAACATAAACTCTAAAAAAGAATACAGAGCGTAAAGAAACCGCAGAACCTGTCTGAGCTTGTCAGAAGTGTCTGCGGTTTTTGCGTGCAGCAGAAACGGCGGCGGGCTGCCGCATACTTTTTCTGAAAATCGCTGTTCCCGGTAAAGTTTTGTGTCAAATGCCTCTCCAAAGGCTTCTTCGGTAATTTTTTTGCGGCAGTACTATACAGAGAAGCAGACAAAGCGTATAATAAAAACATCAAAAGCAGTAAGGCTGTATGGCGCAGCCGGGTAAGCTGTGAAAGAACAAAAAGAGAAAAAAGAGGGCATAAATATGAGAACGGAAATTTTACAGAAAGCCATAGAACTTCGTCATAATCTGCATCGTCAGCCGGAACTGTCCGGACAGGAAACCCGAACGAAGCAGGTCCTGATGCAGTTTATAAAAGACAATTCGAATCTGCAGGTGACCGACAGAGGAAAGTGGTTTTATGCGGAGTATCATCCACAGGGAAAGAGCAGAGGAAGTATGGCGTTTCGTGCGGATATGGATGCGATTAAGGTGCTGGAAGATGATACCCTGCCTTACGCATCCGTCAATTCCGGTGTTGCGCATAAGTGCGGTCACGATGGACACAGCGCTTCTCTGGCTGCATTTGCGGCAGTGTTATCCGAAAGAGGTGCGGATAAGGATGTGTATCTAGTTTTTCAGCATGGCGAAGAGACCGGAGAGGGCGGCGAGCCGTGCTCTGTTTTAATTGAAGAAGAGCAGATTGAAGAGATTTACGCACTGCATAATTTTCCCGGTTATGAAGAAGGGGCGCTGCTGCTCCGGGAGGGTACAGTCAACTGCGCATCAAAGGGTGTGGAGATTACATTTACGGGAACCTCTGCTCACGCAAGTCAGCCGGAGAAAGGGAAAAATCCTGCATTCGCAGTCAGTGAAACCGTACTGGCTCTGAAAGAAATTGCTGATCAGTCCAAATATGAAGGCCTGATTTTAGCAACCGTTGTTCAGGTGGATATCGGGGAACGGGCATTTGGCGTATCGGCGCATAAAGGAAAGCTGCTTTTGACCATTCGCGGACAGATTGAAGCGGAGATGGATCGTCTACAGGCGCAGATCGAGGCATTCGCCCGTAAAGAAGCGGAAAGATACGGTTTGGAAATTGATTTTGCATACCACGACGCTTTTCCGGAAACTTTTAATCATAAGGAAAGTATTGAAAAGGTTAAACAAATCGCCGCAGAAAAAGGGTGGAAAACAGAGGAACTTTCCGATCCGATCAGAAGCTCCGAGGATTTCGGATGGTTTTTGAAAAAAGCGCCCGGCGCACTGATCTGGATGGGCGCGGGCTTTGACTGTACGCCGCTTCATTCGGCGGATTTTGATTATAACGACCGATTGATTGAAAGAAGCGTTGATTTTTTTGAAGGGATGCTGTAAACGAGGAAGAACGGGAAAAGAATATTCATACTATTTCAAAATAAGCTGTACTACAGGAGACAAGTATGTTATACTATTAACAGACGCAAATTTAATGTAGGAGGTCTTATTAATGAAAGGCTACACAAGTGAAACAATTAGAAATGTTGCTTTATTAGGTCACGGAGGATGCGGCAAGACTACATTTTTGGAATCCGCCCTTCTGGAGACAGGAGTAATTAAAAAGTTAGGTAAAGTAGAAGACGGAAACACTGTATCCGACTATGATAAGATGGAAATTGAAAAAGGTTATTCCATCAATACTTCTGTTGTACCGATTGAATGGAAAAACAGCAAGATTAATTTTATAGATACACCGGGATATTTTGACTTTGTCGGCGAAGTAAACGCAGCGCTGAGAGCAGCTGAAGCCGCAGTGATTCTGGTGGATGCGGGCGCAGGTATTCAGGTAGGTACCGAAGCTGCATGGAATGCATGCGAAAGATACAAGAAGCCGAGATTTATCGTTATCAACAAGAGAGACAAGGACGAGTTTGACTTCTACAAGACTTTTGACGAACTGAAAGCGAAGTTCGGAGATACGCTGATTCCGTTCAGTTGGCCGCTTTCCGCAGAAATCGACGAGGATCTGAAAGAAGCTATCGCCATGGCTGACGATGCGCTGATGGAAAAATATTTCGACGGCGAAGATTTCTCCGATGATGAGGTAAGAAACGGTCTGATTAAGGGAATTTCCGAAGGTAATATTGTGCCGGTATGCTCGTCTGCGTTCCAGCTGGGCCACGGTATCGAAGGTCTTTTGGATCTGCTGCTGACTTATGTTCCTACACCGCTTCAGCACGGTCCGTATCCGGGATTCAATGACAAGAATGAACCTGTAGAGAGACTTTCCGTAACCGATGCGCCGATGTCAGCATTTGTTTTCAAGACTATTGTTGACCCGTTTGTCGGAAAAATCTCCATTATGAAGGTTGTAACAGGCAAAATCAATTCCGGTACAGAAGTATATAATGAAAGAGCCGGAAAAACAGAGAAGCTGGGCAAACTGTTCTTCTTAAGAGGTAAAGAGCAGCTGGAGCTGAACTATGCCGAAGCAGGCGATATTGTAGCCGTTGCAAAACTGCAGTATACAGTTTCCGGAGATACGCTCTGTGACAAGAGTGATATCATCAGATATCTGCCGCTGGATTATCCGTCCCCGACTTACTATATTGCCATTGAAGCAGCCGATAAGAACGACGAAGAAAAGATGGGAACAGGTCTTGCAAGACTCAGAGAAGAAGACCCGTCCTTCGTAGTGGAAAGAAATCCTGAAACACATCAGACACTTCTCGGCGGTCAGGGCGATATTCAGCTTGGAATTATCATGGCGAAGTTAAAAGACAGATTCGGTGTGAATGTAAAGGTTGTTCCGCAGAAAATCGCTTACAGAGAAACCATCAAGGGCAGCTCCGATGTACAGGGTAAGCATAAGAAACAGTCCGGAGGAGCAGGACAGTACGGTGATGTACATATCAGATTCTCACCGTCCGAAAAGGAATTTGAATTCTCCGAAGAACTGTTCGGCGGATCTATTCCGAAGAACTATGTTCCTGCGGTTGAAAAGGGTCTTCTCGAAAGTATGCAGAAGGGTCCTCTTGCAGGCTGCAAAGTTGTGAATGTAAAGGCTGTTTTATACGACGGTTCTTATCACGATGTGGACTCCAACGAAGTGTCCTTCAAGATTGCCGCTTCTCTGGCATTTAAGAAAGGTATCGTAGAGGCAAAACCTTGTCTGCTTGAGCCGATTATGCATATGGAAATCTATGTTTCCGACGAATATATGGGCGATGTTATGGGCGATATGAATAAGAGAAGAGGTAAGATTTTGGGTATGGAACCGCAGGCAGGCGGCGGTCAGAAGCTTCTGGCAGAAGCACCTCAGGCAGAACTCTTCGACTATGCGCTGGTACTCCGCTCCATGACACAGGGTAGAGGTACTTTCGAAATGAGATTCGAAAGATACGAAGAAGTTCCGAAGCAGCTTGCTGACAAGATTATTGCAGAGCACGCAGCAAAACAGGATGCATAAATAAAACGAAAGTTGAACTATGATAGTGGGTTAAGGTTAAATAAGGATATTATAGTTTGAAAATAAAACAGAATCTGTGTATCAGACGAGAGAGCCGGAGAAAAGTCTGATATGCGGGTTCTGTTTTTTTGTGCCGGTGAAGTTATGGCAAAAGGTTTTAAAATCGGTTTTTGTTTAATTACCATAGACACAGAATGTGAAGTCTGTTATACTGACAGCATAAGAACAAATGTTTGTGAAACAGGGATGGAAGAGGTATCAAGAAGTATGGCAAAAAAGGCAAAGACTGTATATGTGTGTCAGGAATGCGGTTACGAAAGTGGCAAATGGATCGGTCAGTGCATCTGCGGTGCATGGAACTCCATGGTGGAAGAGAAAGTTCTGCCGGCTTCCTCAGAAGGCGATTTCAGACGGAGAGGTACAGCGGAGGCAAAGCCGAATCGCTTAAAAGATGTGGCAGGCTCCGGCGATTATATAAGAATCGATACAGGTATCAGGGAATTGAACAGGGTTCTTGGAGGAGGTCTTGTAAAGGGTTCGTTGACACTGATTTCCGGTGAGCCGGGCATCGGTAAATCTACGATGATTATACAGGCAGCGGCAAACCTTGCCAAATCTCTGGGTACTGTGCTTTATGTTTCCGGAGAGGAATCGGAGGCACAGATTAAGATGCGGGCAGACCGGGTCTGCGGGGAAATCAGCGATAATCTGTATATTCTGGCGGAAACCAATATGGAGAATATTACTGCTGCCTGCGAAAATCTGAAACCGAAGTTTTTGATTATAGATTCCATACAGACGATGTATACACAGATGCTGGATTCCGTTCCCGGAAGCGTATCACAGGTCAGAGATGTGGGAAACCGGCTGATGCAGCTGGGAAAGACCAATGAGCTCCCGGTTTTTATTGTAGCCCATGTAACGAAAAACGGTGAACTGGCAGGTCCTAAGATTGTTGAACATCTGGTAGACTGCGTTTTGAATTTTACAGGAGAAAGGGATCAGGATCTCAGGATTCTTCGTGTATTTAAGAACCGTTTCGGAACCACCAGCGAAATCGGCGCTTTTCAGATGGAAGAAGGGGGGCTTCGTGAGATAAATAATCTTTCCGCAACTTTTCTGGAAAGTACCTCGGCAAGTGCGGAAGGATCGGTAATTACTGCCGTTTACGAAGGAAGCAGACCGGTTCTTTTTGAAATACAGGCTTTGACAGCCCCTGCCAATGTGGGATTTGCAAGGAGAACAGCAGTAGGCGCGGACTCTCAAAGGCTGAATATGATTTTGGCTGTCCTTGAAAAGAAGGCGGGTATGACGATGATTAATCAGGATGTCTATGTCAATGTTGTAGGCGGCATGAAGCCGGACAGCACTTCGGTGGATCTCGGCGTTGCTTTGGCGATATATTCTTCTATGCGCGGTATTGCCTGTGCAAAAAGAACCATTGCTGTCGGAGAAGTGGGGCTGACAGGGGATCTGCGCTCTATACAGAATGCGGATAAGATTGCAATGGAAGCAGTACGTATGGGATACGAACAGATTATTCTGCCGGCAAAGAATGCAGCCAGGATTGATAGGAAAAAGACAGCAGGCTGCAATATTATCGGCGTAAAAAACATCTACGAGGCAATTGATGCATTTCGGGGAGAGTAGAGGGCAGAACGGTTTTCCGAATTCTGTATATTTAATGTGATTATAACGAAAAACAGCTGCCCCATCGTTAACGGTTCTGTTAACTGTGTGACAGCTGCGGATTTAACTATTCGATTTTTTGTTATAGTTAAAGAAGCTGGTCGATGTTTTTACCAGATCCAGTTCAAACCAGAAGGTGCTGCCTTTGCCCACCTTGCTGTGTACGCCGTAGTTGGCTTTGTGCAGAATCAGGATTTCTTTTACAATGGAAAGTCCCAGACCGCTGCCTTCTGTCGGGCGGACATGGTGGGTGCTGGATTTATAATAACGCTCCCAGACATGATTGATTTCATCAGGCGCGATGCCTGCGCCGTGGTCGATGATTTCGCAGCGCATTTTTTTACCGGTCTTTTTCAGATTTACGATAATGACCTTGTCCTCGCCGCAGTACTTAATGGCGTTGGTAATCAGATTGGAAAGCACCTGTTTAATTTTTGCTTCGTCACCGTTGACGATAATCGGACCGGAACAGTTGAACTTGATTTTGTATCCCTCCTGCTCCTGCAGAATTTCATAAGAAGCCAGCAGAGATTCCGCGGTGGCTTTGATGTCAAAGTTTGCACGCTCGATGGTAATGCTCCGATTCTGCATACGGGACATATTCAGCATATCGCTTACCAACACATTCAGTCTGTCGGCTTCGTCGATGATAACAGAGAGATGTGCTTCCCGTTTTTCAGGGTTATTGCCGGAAAGATCGCGTATCATCTCCGCATAGGATTTTATCATAGTAAGCGGCGTCCGCAGATCATGAGATACGTTGGCAATCAGGTCTTTCTGATACATATCGGTTTTCTCAAGTTCACGGGAAGCTGCGGTCAGTGTATCGGCAAGATCGATGATTTCTGAATAATGACCGCCCTGAAACTTCACGCCGTAATGACCCTTTCCCATTTCTGCGGCTGAGTGGGTGATGTCCTTAATCGGTCTGGAAATCCTGTTTGCCAGATAAAGAGCCAATGCCAAAGCAAGCATTACCGCAATGATTGTAATGTAAATCAGCTGGGCACGCAGAATGGAAACTGTGGATTTTACCGGATACAGAGGAGAAAAGATATAGAGAATCAGATCCTCATACGGTTTTTCTTCCATAGAAAATTTTCTGTCCGAGGAAAGATAGCAGGCGTAGTTCAGGGTTTTGCTCTTTTCTCCGGTCAAAGGATTTGCAAGCTCTTCGATATAGGCGACCCTGTGAAGCGGGCTGCTTTCCAGCTTGCTGCGGAGATTCTGAACTTGCAGGCTGTATTTGTAACGGTAAAGAGAAAAATGCTCTTCGCTGTCCGGTACAATCTGAAAGGAGCCGTCCGCGCTTTCGACCTGTGCGTAAATATCCTCGTTGGAAGCATAGGCGTCTTCTAAAATCTCAGTCAGCTTATAAGGGTTTCGACCTTCTTCTTCGTAGGATTCAATAATTTTGTCGGCAAGTTTGGTGATTTCACCGCTTTTCATCTGCTCGTAATAATTATTCAGAAAGAAAATCTGCAGAAACCAGATGAGCCCGATTAAGAGAAGGGCAAAAACGATAAAATAAGCCCAAAGCTTGAATCGTATACTTTTGAAATCAAATTTACTCTTCAAATTCAAATTTGTAACCTACCCCTCTGAGCGTCACAATGTAGTCGCGGTACGGACCGAGATTGTTCCGGAGATTTTTGATATGCGTATCAATGGTTCTGTCATCGCCGAAGAAGTCATAGCCCCAGATGTCCGACAGCAGTTTGTCTCTGGACAGAGCAATGTTTTTGTGTTCAATTAAATAGAATAACAGCTCGTATTCTTTCGGCGTCAGTTCCACTCTTTTTCCGTCGACGGTAACGGTTCTTGCCGCCATATTGATTTCCAGTCCGCCGAAAGTGAGCACATCGGATTTGTTCTGGGACGAGGAATGACGGCGGGCAAGAATAACATTGATTCGCGCCATCAGCTCTTTCGGGCTGAAGGGTTTTACGATATAATCATCAATGCCCAGTTCAAAGCCGAAGAGTTTATCGTATTCTTCGCCTCTTGCGGAAAGCATGATAATAGGTACATCCTGGATCTTCTTTATTTCCTTGCAGGCTGAAAAACCGTCGAGTTTCGGCATCATAATATCTAAAATAACCAGATCGTATTCGTTGAGTTTACAAAGACCGACCGCGCTCATTCCGTCTTCGGCCTCGGTAACCTCGTATCCGTTGAATTCTGCGTATTCTTTGATGACTTCGCGGATTTTCGGCTCGTCATCTACAACCAATAATCTGTACATGGGAATCCTCCTTGCAGGCGCCGGAAGGGCGCACTTATATTCAATGATATCATACATTTTTTTTGTGTTGACAAAGTGAAAAATATATATATAATTCTAACACATTCGGCGCGGAAATAACAGCAAAAATCCGCTTTTACCAGGGTTGACACAATCAGATAAAATGAACTATACTGTTATGTATATATAGATGCAAAGCGGGCAACCGGACTGACGGAGCCGGGGAGGGCGCATTTCTGTTTTTCCTCTCTCCTGTAACGGCAGTAATCTGTATATGAAATTCTCAGAGAAAGGGGGAAAACTATGTTTAAGAAATTGATTCGGTTTATTGTTACGGTTCTGGGCGGAGTCATCGGCTACGGGATTGCACAGCTGCTCGGATTGTGGATGACAAAGAGCGGCGTTGATGTTGCTGAAGTCTTCCAGGGACAGCAGGCAATTATCGCGGCATCTTTTGCTATTATCTTTGCTGTTATTTTTTTCAGGCTGACACCCCAGATCAGAAAGCAGAGTATCAAAGTAGCCGATAACATCGGTAAGGATTTGCAGGGAATTTCGGCAAATGATCTGGTTTCCGGCGTTATCGGACTGATTGTGGGACTTTTGATAGCGCTGCTTCTGTCTCAGATTTATGCTACAATCAACAATCCGTATCTGTATACCATCATCACCATTATTACCTATGTGGCGCTGGCTTATCTGGGTGTTGTTGTGGCGACCAAAAAGGGAAGAGAAGTTTTCAGCTTGCTTGCAACAAACCGTAAGCAGCAGGGGCAGCAGGACGCTCTTTTTTCAAAGAACAGAAAAAAGAACGACGGTGTTCCCAAGATTTTTGATACCAGTGTGATTATAGACGGCAGAATTGCCGAGATTATGAAGACCGGATTTCTGGAGGGACCGATTGTCATTCCGGAATTTGTACTGGTAGAGCTTCGTCACATTGCGGACTCTTCGGATTCTCTGAAGAGAACCAGAGGCAGACGGGGACTTGATATTCTGAACAAGATTCAAAGCGAGTACGGTATCGAGATTTATAATACCGACAGCGAAAAAGCGCTGCGGGAAATCCCGGAAGTCGATGTGAAGCTTCTGAAACTGGCGCAGCTGATGAACGGCAAGGTTGTTACAAACGATTTCAATCTGAATAAGGTTGCGGCTATAAACGGCGTCGGCGTTCTGAACATCAACGAGCTGGCAAATACCCTGAAGCCTGTGGTTCTTCCGGGCGAAGAGATGACAGTACACCTTGTAAAACAGGGTAAGGATAACAGTCAGGCGATTGCGTATTTGGATGACGGCACCATGATTGTTGTGGAAGACGGCAGAAGAATGATCGGTAAAACAACGGACATCAATGTGACCAGCGTTCTTCAGACTTCTGCGGGAAGAATGATTTTTGGAAGATTGAAAAGATAGAAACAGATAGAAAAGGTAAAAAGTAGGACTGCCGAAAAAGCGGCGGAGACAGAGTTTTAGTTATGCTGCACGACAGAAAAGTATATGCGGTTATCGGGGCTGCCGGCTCAGGCACGAGAATGGCGGCTCCGATGCCGAAACAATTTATAAAAATCGGAGGAGAAACGATACTGGAAAAAACTGTATCTGTTTTTCTGCGCCATTGTGCGGTAGACAAAACAGTAGTTGTCACCTCTACTGCCTATTTGGAGTTTACAGAAGAATTGTTTAAGGATGCGAAAGAGGCTGATCGAATATCTGTCGTTTGCGGAGGAAAGCAGCGTCAGGACTCTGTATACAGCGGTCTTTGCGCATTGAGGGAGTGCGGAGCGCAGGATGACAGTATCGTGCTGATTCATGACGGAGTGCGTCCTTATGTCAGTGAGGCTTTGGTTTCAGCCGTTGCCGAAGCAGCAGTGCGGCACGGCGCAGCGGTGCCGGCTGTAGCTCCCAAAGATACCATTCGGACAAGAAGCGGGGAGACGCTGGACCGAGACAGTTTGTGCTGTGTGCAGACTCCGCAGGCTTTTCGTATGGAGCTGATAGAAAAAGCGTTTGAACAGGCTTTTGCGGACGGTTTTTACGGGACGGATGATGCAGGTCTTACAGACCGCATCGGTGTTCGGGCTGCCATCGTAGAAGGAGAGTACGAAAATATCAAGATTACGACACCGGAGGATTTGAAAATGGAATACAGGATAGGTACCGGCTATGATGTACACAGGCTGGAACCGGACAGGAAGCTGGTTCTGGGCGGCGTGTGTATTCCTTTTGAAAAAGGTCTGCTGGGGCATTCCGATGCAGATGTTCTTGTTCACGCTCTGATGGACGCTATGCTGGGCGCAGCAGGACTTGGAGATATCGGAAAGCTGTTTCCGGACAGCGATCCTGCCTACAGCGGAATTTCCAGCATCCTTCTTCTTGAAAAGACGGGCAAAGCAGTTTCGGAGGCGGGATATTGTCTGGGAAATGCGGATATTACGGTGATTTGTCAGCGACCCAGACTGGCACCGTATATAGAGCAGATGCGGGAAAACATTGCTGCGGCGCTTACGGTGCCTAAAGACAGAATCAGTATTAAAGCGACGACAACGGAAAAATTGGGCTTTACAGGCAGAGGCGAAGGCATCGCTTCTGAAGCTGTATGTCTTTTGAACCGGTAGAAAACTTGAAACAAGGAGAATATAACAGATGAAACTATCAAAAATGCATATAAAAACACTTAGAGAAGTACCGAATGAAGCAGAAATTCCAAGCCATATTCTGCTGCTTCGAACCGGTATGATTCGCAAGCTGGTATCCGGCGTATACGGCTTTATGCCGTTGGGCTGGAGATCCGTTCGTAAAATCGAAGACATTATCAGACAGGAAATGGACGCAACCGGCGCTCAGGAGATACATATGTCTGCAGTGCAGCCTGCTGAACTTTGGCAGGAATCGGGCAGATGGTTTGCTTACGGACCTGAGCTTTGGAGACTGAAGGACAGAAACGGCAGAGATTTCTGTCTCGGACCGACCCACGAAGAAATTTTTACGGATTTAATCAGAAACGATGTTTCTTCTTACAGACAGCTTCCGATGAATCTGTATCAGATTCAGACGAAGTACAGAGATGAGGCAAGACCTCGGTTCGGTCTGATGAGAAGCAGAGAATTTATTATGAAGGATGCTTATTCCTTTGACAAGGATTTTGCGGGACTGGACGAAAGCTATCGGACTATGTACAATGCTTATGACAGAATTTTTACCCGCTGCGGACTGACTTTCAGACCGGTGGAAGCCGATACCGGCGCAATCGGCGGAAGTAATTCCCACGAATTTACCGCTATCTCCGAAGTGGGAGAAAGTGAAATTGCATACTGCGAGCAGTGTTCTATGGCGGCAACCACCGAAAGAGCCGAATGTGTGGATGCAAAGCCGCAGGCGGATGTTGCGGAGCTTCCGATGGAAGAAGTTCATACACCGGGAACCAAGACCATTGAAGAAGTGGCAAACTTCCTGAACATTTCACAGGATCAGACTATCAAGGCACTGCTCTTTGTAACCTATGACGAAGAAACCAATGAAGAAAACGGATATGTGGCGGCATTTATCAGAGGCGATAGAGAGCTGAATATGATTAAGCTTGTCAATGCTCTGGGCATTGCCGAACATTCCATCGAATTTGCCGATGAAGAAAAAATGCACGATGCAACCGGCTGTGTCGGCGGATTTACCGGTCCTTGCGGGCTGCACGACTGCACGATTGTCGTGGACAGTGAACTGCCGGGACTTAAGAATCTTTGTGCAGGTGCGTGCAAGGAAGACCACCATCTCATCAACGTAAACTACGGCAGAGATTACAAAGGCGATATCGTAACTGACCTGAAAGTATTGAAGGAAGGCGATCCTTGTCCTTGCTGCGGCGCGCCTGTGAAACACGCAAGAGGTATCGAGGTTGGTCAGGTATTTAAGCTGGGAACCAAGTATTCTGAATCTATGGGTGCAACTTATGCCGATGAGAATCAGAAAGAGCAGCCGATTGTAATGGGGTGTTACGGTATCGGCGTAACGAGAACTCTGGCTGCGGTTGTAGAACAGCACCACGATGAAAACGGCATTATCTGGCCGATGTCAGTTGCGCCTTATCATGTGATTATCACCTTAGTGAAGCCGGATGACGAAGTGCAGGCGGCTGCGGCAGAAAAAATTTACAAAGATCTTTTGGCAGCCGGTGTGGAGGTGCTTCTTGACGACAGAAAAGAGCGTCCCGGCGTAAAATTCAAAGATGCCGACCTTTTAGGCATTCCGGTAAGAATTACGGTCGGAAAGCTGGCAGGCGAGGGCAAAGTAGAGTATAAGCTGAGAAGAGACGCAGAAAAAGAAGAAATTACTGTTGAAGAGGCGATTGCAAGAGCAGTTGAAATCGTAAACAGGGAAAAATAAAGTGAGTTCTGATTTTTTTACAGTAATGGAGTGGATCGGTACTATTGCTTTTGCAGTATCGGGAGCAGTTGTGGCGATCGAAAAGAGGCTCGATTATTACGGCATTTGTTTTATGGCAATTATTACGGCGGTGGGCGGCGGCATCATCAGAGATCTTCTGGTAGACCGGCATATTCCGGCTGCCCTTGCAGATCCTACATATGCCTTTGCCAGTCTGGGTACAGCGGTTGTCGTAATACTGTTTTATAAAAGAATTAAGAAAATCTCCCATCTTGTTTCAGTTGCCGATGCTGTGGGGCTTGCTGCCTTCACAGCTGTCGGGGCTGAAGTCGCAGCTCTTGCAGGTCATGAAGAAGTGTATTTTGTGATTACTACGGGGGTTTTGACCGGAACCTTCGGCGGAGTTCTGCGAGATGTTTTCGTACAGGAGATTCCAAGGTGTTTCCGAAGAGAAGTCTATGCAGTTGCATCGATTGTCGGTGCGATTGCATACGGCCTTGCGTTTAACAGAGTCGATTACGATATGGCTCTTTATATCTGCTTCGGAATTACTCTTGTCGTCAGGCTGGTGGCGATTTTTAAGGATCTGCATCTGGGTAAAGTAAGGCTGATGGACGAATGAATATTATAAATAGAATAAAAGAAAATTTATACCTGCAGCTTTTCTGGTCTTTTTTTAAGCTGGGGCTGTTCACAATCGGCGGCGGTATGGCAATGATTCCGCTGATTCAGGATATTGTGGTGAACCGAAAAAAGTGGATGACAGAAGAAGAGGCAGTGGACTGTATTGCGGTGAGTCAGGCGCTTCCCGGTGTTATCGCCATTAATATGGCGACCTATATCGGTCACAGAAAGAAAGGTTTTGCCGGAGCCGTCTGCGCAACGGCAGGCGTTATACTGCCCAGCTTTATCATTATCATTCTGATTGTGAAGCTGCTTCACGGGCTCGGCGACAATGCCTATGTCAACGGCGCACTGAAGGGAATTAAAGCTGCGGCAACAGGTTTAATTGCATTCTCGGCGTATAAGGTAGGAAAAAAGGTTCTGAAAACGCCTTTTGCCTGGACTGCGGGAGTACTTTCTTTTGTTGTGATTACAGTCTTTGAACTGAATGCTGTCTGGGCAATTCTCGCAGGCATTGCAGCAGGGTTGATTTATACTGCGGTTTCCGATCGGCGCGGGAAGGCAGGTGATTCGAAATGACGGTTTACTTACAGCTGTTTTTCGTATTTGCCAAAATCGGACTGTTTGGGTTTGGAGGCGGTATGGCAATGCTGCCAATTATTTATCAGGGAGCAAAAGAATTCGGACTTATGTCGGCTGACGAATTCTCCAACTTAGTGGCGATTTCTCAGGTGACGCCCGGACCTATTGCAGTTAATGCTGCAACTTATGTAGGGTTTAACTGTGCAGGATACGCAGGCGCTTTTGCCGCGACTTTCGGTGTGGCGCTGCCGTCTTTTGTTCTGGTTATTCTGGTATGCGGTTTTATAAATAAATTTAAAAACAGCAGGATTATGGAAAGTGCTTTTGCGGGCATCCGTCCGGTTACTGTAGGACTGATCGGCTCAGCGGTGGTTTTTATGGGACAGAGTGCTTTTGCGGAGTTTGATCCTATAACAATCTGTATTACAGCAGTGACGGTGGTTTTGGCAGGTAAGTTTAAGATGAGTCCTGTAATGATTGTAATCGGCGCAGGCGTGATTGGAGCATTATTATGTGGGTAGGCGGAGTAAGAGTGGTGATTCCCGACGGAAAGGGAAAGATACTGATGGTAAGACAGCACCACGAAGATAAAGATATTTGGATGGTTCCCGGAGGCGGTATCGAAGAAGGTGAAAATTCTATTGAGGCTGCTGTGCGCGAAGCAAAGGAAGAAACAGGCCTTGACATCGAGGTAACCGGTGTGGCGTGGCATATTGAAGAGGTTTCGGAAGAGCGGGGACAGCGGTTTGTCAATTATATGATCGGGGAAGCAGTCGGCGGTGAGCTGACTTTGGGATATGACCCGGAATTTGATAAAGCGCACCAGGTGCTTAGAGAGATCAGGTTTATGTCGAAGGAAGAAATCGATGGTCTGGAATATGTATATCCGGCCTTTTTCAACGACGAAATCTGGAGTATACTGGAAGAAGAAAAAAACGGAATGACCTATTATAAATTGAGATATAAAGAGTAAAGGAGACGAATACAATGAAAAAAGTGACAATTGAAATGGAAAACGGCGGTGTAATGAAAGGCGAGCTTTACGAAGACATTGCGCCGATTACCGTAGAAAACTTTGAAAAATTAGCAAACGAAGGTTTTTATAACGGGCTTACTTTCCACAGAGTGATTCCGGGATTTATGATTCAGGGCGGCTGTCCGAAGGGTAACGGGACAGGCGGTCCGGGATACTGTATTAAGGGCGAGTTCACCATGAACGGCGTAAAGAACGACCTGAAGCATACTACCGGTGTATTATCCATGGCAAGAACCATGATGCCGGATACTGCGGGTTCTCAGTTCTTTATCATGGTAGCCGACGCCCCGCACCTCGACGGACAATATGCCTCTTTCGGCAAAATTACAGAGGGAATGGAAGTTGCGCAGGAAATCGTAAATGTAAAGACCGACAGAATGGACTGCCCGCTGACCCCTGTAAAAATTAAAACCATTGTTGTAGAATAGGCTGAATTCCGCAGATTTTCGCGGCGGGATTCAGGCGCGAGCAGAAGAAAGGAATTTAGATATGGCATTTTTTAGAGATGTAAGAGAAGATATTCAGACTGTCTTGAAAAAGGACCCGGCAGCGAGAAACAGTCTGGAGGTGCTTCTCTGTTATCCGGGCATTTGGGCGCTGATTTGGCACAAGCCTGCCCACTTTCTTTACAAGCATAACCTGAAACTGCTGGCGAGAATCATTTCCCAGCTGACCAGATTTTTTACAGGTATTGAAATTCACCCGGGAGCGGTTATCGGACGGCGTTGTTTTATCGATCACGGTATGGCGGTTGTAATCGGAGAAACCACAGAAATCGGCGATGATGTGACGCTGTATCAGGGTGTGACCCTGGGCGGTACCGGAAAAGATTCGGGAAAGCGTCACCCGACCATTGGGAACAGGGTGATTGTCAGCTCCGGCGCGCGAGTTTTGGGACCTTTTAAGGTAGGAGATGATGTGAAAATCGGCTCCGGCTCCATTGTGCTCAAAGAGATTCCGCCGGGCTGCACCGTAGTGGGCATTCCAGGAAAAATTGTAAAGCGCTACGGAGAAAGCACGGAGGATTTGAATCAGGTTAATCTGCCTGACCCTGTGGCTACGGAGCTTGAATGCCTGCGCAGAAGAATCGTGATGCTGGAAAATAAGCTGAATCAGCTGAACAAACAGGAAGAGAAAGGGAACGAAGATGAAAATCTATAATACACTGACCAGAAAAAAAGAAGAATTTGTACCGATTAAAGAAGGGGAAGTGTCTATTTATGTCTGCGGACCTACCGTATATAACTTTTTCCATATCGGAAACGCAAGACCTTTCGTTGTATTCGATACACTGAGAAAATATATGGAGTACAGAGGCTTTAAGGTGAAGTTTGTCCAGAATTTCACCGATGTTGACGATAAAATCATCAACAGAGCCAGAGAAGAAGGCATTACCGCACCGGAGGTTTCCGAAAAATATATCGGAGAATACTATAAAGATGCGGGGGCGCTGAATGTAAGAAAAGCAGATGTGCATCCGAAAGTGTCGGAGCATATTCCTGATATTATTGACTTTGTGGCAAAACTGGTAGAAAAAGGTTTTGCTTATGAGGCAGATGGCGATGTTTATTTCTCCACCAGAAAATTCCCGGAATACGGCAAACTTTCCGGACAGAATATTGACGATTTGGAAGCCGGTGCAAGAATTGCCATTGGCGAGGTGAAACAGGATCCGCTGGATTTCGCACTGTGGAAGGCAAGAAAGACCGATGATGAAATTGCTTGGGAGTCTCCGTGGGGTATGGGCAGACCGGGCTGGCACATCGAGTGCTCCGCCATGTCCAGAAAGCATTTGGGTGAGACTATTGACATTCACGCAGGCGGACAGGACCTGCAGTTCCCGCACCATGAGAACGAGATTGCTCAGTCCGAATGCTGCAACGGCGTACCGTTTGCGCATTACTGGATGCACAACGGCTATATCACCATCGACAACGAGAAAATGTCCAAATCCAAGGGCAACTTCTTTACAGTAAGAGATATTCTCAAAGACTACAGCGGCGAAGTAATGCGTTTCTTCCTGCTGTCCGGTCACTACAGAAGTCCGATCAACTTCTCTGACACACTGATGGAACAGGCTAAGGCAGGCCTTGGCAGAATGGAAAACTGCAAGGAAAACCTGGCTTATCTGACAGGCGCGGGCGCAGACGGCGATATGACTGATGCCGAAAAAGAAGCTTTGGCAGGTTATGAGAAGTTCAGAGGTGAATTTATCTGCGCTATGGACGACGATTTGAATACGGCGGACGCAATCAGTGCGGTCTTTGAACTGGTGACAGCCATCAACACAGCGGTAAAGGACGGCGCAAGCAGAGCATTTGCTCAGGCTTCTTTAGAGACTTTGATGGAATTTGCGGATGTGCTGGGACTTTTGCAGACTGAAGAGGATAATTCCGTGGACGAAGACATTCAGAAGCTGGTGGACGAGAGACAGGAAGCCAGAAAAGCAAAGAACTTCGCAAGAGCTGACGAAATCCGAGATCTTCTTAAAGAGAGAGGGATTACTCTGAAGGATACACCGCAGGGCGTGCAGATCATAAAGGAGTAACAGCAGTCAGACTATGATGGAAAAACTGAATCCGAAAGAAATCAATACAACGGCATTGGCTTTTATAGGCGATGCCGTTTATGAAGTATTTGTAAGAGAATATGTGATGGCGGCGGGAGAATGCCGTGCGGACAGACTTCACCGGGCGGCAGTGCGCTATGTAAAAGCCGATGCGCAGGCTTATGCGGTGAAATCTTTGCTGCAGGATTTCCTGACCGATGATGAAATTGCTCTTGTGAAGCGGGCGCGAAACCACAAAAGCGTGTCCAAATCAAGAAGTGCGGGACCGGTGGCATACAAGCTGGCGACCGCTTTTGAAGCTTTGCTGGGATATTTGTACTTTTCAGACCGGCGGGAGAGACTTTTTGAGGTTGCCAATGAAGCAGTCCGCCGGATCGAAGCCGCTGAATAAAGCAAAATCATGAGCAGCGTAAAGGAGAAACCATGAGTAAAGCAGATGTGTTATTTGTAAATATGTGCCGAGGCATTTTGGAAAACGGATTTTCCAGTGAAGGTCAGCAGGTGCGGGCAAGATGGGAAGACGGCACGCCTGCTCACACGATCAAGAATTTCGGTGTGGTAAACCGTTATGACCTTTCCGAAGAATTTCCGGCTTTGACCCTTCGACCGACGGCAATTAAAACGGCAGTGGACGAAATGCTGTGGATTTGGCAGAAAAAATCCAACAATATTAAGGATCTGAAAGGTCATATTTGGGATGAATGGGCTGACGAAAACGGCTCCATCGGTAAAGCCTACGGTTATCAAATGGGTATAAAATACCGTTTTGCCCAGGGCGAGATGGATCAGGTGGATAATGTAATCTGGCAGCTGAAAAATACCCCTTATTCCCGCAGAATTATGACCAATATCTATAATTTCGCGGATCTTTCAGAGATGGGGCTGGAGCCGTGTGCTTACAGTATGACCTTCAATGTGACAGGGAATAAATTGAATGCTGTGTTAAACCAGAGATCTCAGGATATTCTGGCAGCAAATAACTGGAATGTGGTGCAGTATTCCGTGCTGGTACATATGCTGGCACAGGTATGCGGACTGGTTCCGGGAGAGCTTGTTCATGTCATTGCCGATGCTCATATCTATGACCGTCATGTGCCGATTATCAGAGAACTGATTGAGCGTCCGCAGTACCCGGCGCCGAAGTTCAGACTCAATCCGGATATAAAAGACTTCTATGACTTTACCACAGACGACATTATTATAGAAGATTATCGGAAAAACGAACAGATTAAAAACATTCCCATCGCGGTATAATGGTCTTGCCCCAATTTCCGCAGGAAATTGCAGGGAAGTCCTTATGCTTTTGCGCCCCAAGAGAGCGAAGCATTCTTACTGACAAAACTGACAAAAATATTTTTACTTGTTAGTTCTGTCAGTGTATTTTTGAAAAAAGGTGACAAACTTGACAGATTTCAAAAAAATTGTCAGTTTTGTCAGCGAAGAGAACGATTCTTTAATGAATTTTGGTAGAAAAGGGCAGGTTTCCTGACAAAACGCAAAAATAGCTTTGATTTTGTCAGAGAATTCCCGAGGAAGAGGAACGAAAACAGTGAAACTGATACTTGCAGCAGATAAAAATTGGGCTATCGGATATAAGGGCGGACTGCTTTGCCATTTATCCGGCGACTTGAAATATTTTAAAGAGAAAACTATGGGAAAGACTGTGGTTATGGGAAGACCGACTTTAGAGAGCCTTCCCGGCGGAAAACCCCTGCCTAATCGGGAAAACATTGTACTGACTACAAGAAAAGATTATCAGCCGGAAGGCGTTACCGTCGTACACAGCGAGGCGGAACTGGATGAGCTTCTGGCAGGGAGAAATCCCGAAGATGTAATGCTTATCGGCGGCGGCAAGGTTTACAGGGACTTTCTGCACAAGTGCGATACTTGTTATATTACAAAAATCAACGGAGAATTTCCGGCTGACACATGGTTTGTGAATTTGGATGAGCTGCCGGAATTTGAGATTGTCCGGAGCAGTGAACCGATGGAAGAAAAAGGCATAGGCTATCAGTTCTTTGAATACAGGAGACCAACTATGAATAGTCAATAGTAAATTGGGAAATATTTAAAAAAAGTT
>CALBGO010000091.1 GCA_937894585.1 uncultured Eubacterium sp. | reverse complement strand
GGTCTTTTTAATTACCCTTTATTTAAATTCCGTCTGCTTCTTTCACAAGGAATCCGGACAAGACACTTTGGCGTGAAAAAGGTTTATACCCTGAAAATCCCGCTTTATAACACCCTGTACATTAACCGTTTTTACAGTTCAATCTGCGCCTCTGCGGCTTCAATCAGATGTTTCATCAGGATACTGGTCGTCATACTTCCCACGCCGCCCGGCACCGGCGTCAGCCATACACGCGCGTCATCGGACACAGCTGCATCTCCTGTCATTTTTCCCTCTTCATCAAAATTGATTCCCACATCGACGATTACCTGTCCCGGTTCTGTCATTTCATCGGTCAAAGTGCCGGCCTTTCCTGCCGCCGCCACAATAATATCTGCATCAATACAAAGATTTCTCAGATCCTCCGGTCTGGTCTTCGTATGGCAGACTGCCACGGTCGCATTTTCCTTCATCAGCATCAGCGCCGCAGGCTTTCCGATAACCATACTTCTGCCGATTACCACAGCCCGCTTTCCGCTGATTTCAACCCCGTAGTGCTTCAAAATTTCAATGCAGCTTTCTGCGGTACACGGTGCAAAGGCATCTTTTTTTCCTGTAAAAAATCTGCCCAGCGCGTCGTCCGATATGCAGTCCAGATCCTTTTCCGCCGCAATGGCATTTCTCACCTTCTCGCTGTCGATATGAGCCGGCAGCGGCTGTAGCAGAAGAATTCCGTGAATCTGTTTGTTATTGTTAATGGACTCAATTACAGCAATTAAATCCTCTTCTTCAATTTTTTCATCACAGATAAACTTCTCCGGCTGAACGCCTATTTTCTTCGCTTTTTTCACAGCGCCGTTTTCATAAGCAATATCGCTTGGATTCTCCCCGACTCTGACTATGGCAAGAGTCGGCACAATGCCCCTTTCATAAAATTTCTGTATGCGGGCAGACATCTGCTCGTCAATCGCATCTGCTGCCGGCTTTCCCTTCAGTAATTTATTCATATCTTAGTTTTCCCTATTCCTTTCCTCATTTTCTTAACCTGCTGTAAACAGAAGCATACACCGTATCTGCGGCTACCGTGTATTCTGTCAGCATCTCCTCCGCTTTACAGTCGATTGCTTCTGCATACTCTCTGTCCTTCATAGAAGATGTATTGATAAATACATTCAGCGCCGCACCCTGTAATGCTGCTTTTGCAAAAATAACACCCACTCCGGCATCACTGACTGCAAGTGCGCTGCCTTTTTCCGCAAATTCTTTCTGAAGATCGATTACACGGCAGCACTTTTCCATAATTTCAAGAGGCGCGCTGCAGGCAGTTTTCAAAGCCTCCTCCAAGACCCGCTCTTTTTCTGCTTTTTCACTGTCGGTTTCCTTCGGCATACCGTATGCCGCAGCCAAAGGCGCAAAGCTTTCCGCATCTTTCTGTATCAATGCCAGAAGTTCATCCTGAAGAGACTTCGCCTCTTCCATCAACCTTTTAATATCTTCCTCCACATCTGCGTATTTCTTCTTTCCGACAGTCAAAGCGCCAACCATATTGCCAAGAGCCATGCCAAGAGCTCCTGCCAGCGCAGATGCGCCGCCGCCCCCCGGCACCGGCTCTTTACTTGCCAAAACTTCTGTAAATTCCTTACAGCTTTTTTCCATAAAATCCATATTTTATTAACCTCTTTTCTACTACAATACATTTATGGTTAATACACCTTACAAAAGGTAAGGGATTCTCCATCTTGCTGCTAAATGAAAGTACTGATTTATATTTTACTCGGAATCTGCAAGATGTGTCAAATTAAAATTCCGTTTTCACAAAAAAACTGCGCGCACAGACAGAAGGTTTTCGTCGGTTCACGCAATTTTTTATATTTACTGTACTTTAGAATAATCCCGTAATCTTTCCTGTATTATCCACATCGATTTTCTCTGCGGCAGGAACTTTCGGCAGTCCAGGCATGGTCATAATATTTCCGGTCTTTGCAACGATAAATCCTGCGCCTGCGTCTATTTTCAGATCGGTCACTGTGATATGGAAGCCTCTCGGCGCACCTAACAGAGCCGGGTTGTCGGAAAAGCTGAACTGAGTTTTTGCCATGCAGACAGGCACATTGTCAAAGCCAAGCTCCTCAAGCTGCGCAAGCTGTTTCTTCGCATTTCCCTCGAAAATCACGCCGTCGGCTCTGTAGATTTTTTCTGCAATCATTTCAATCTTTTCTTTAATGGAAATGTCCAGCGGGTATACGAATCGGAAATTGTTTTCTGTTTCGCAAAGACGCAGCACTTCGTCGGCAAGAGCAAGGCCTCCTTCGCCGCCTTTTGCCCATACCTGAGACAGCACCACATTTACGCCCAGTTCTTTACATTTTTCTTCCACCATCTTAACTTCTGCTTCTGTATCGGTCGGGAATTCGTTAATTGCCACAACAGCAGGAAGTCCGAAATGCTTTGTCACATTTTCAACATGCTGCAGCAGGTTCGGCAGACCTTTTTCCAACGCCTCAAGATTTTCTTCGCCTAAATTTTCTTTTGCAACGCCGCCGTGGTATTTCAGCGCTTTTACAGTAGCCACGATCACGCAGGCAGACGGTGTCAGGCCGGCCTTGCGGCACTTGATATCAACAAACTTTTCCGCTCCCAAATCCGCAGCGAAACCCGCTTCAGTAACTACCACATCGGCAAGCTTCAGCGCCATCTTTGTTGCCATTACAGAATTGCAGCCGTGGGCAATATTGGCAAACGGTCCGCAGTGAACGAAAGCGGGTGTTTTTTCAAGAGTCTGCACCAGATTCGGTTTCAGCGCATCTTTCAGAAGCGCGGCTGCGGCTCCCTGCGCTTTCAGATCGCGAACCGTTACCGGTCTGTTATCATAAGTATATCCGACGATGATGCTTGCAAGCTTTTCTTTCAGGTCGTCAATGTCCTTTGCAAGACACATAATCGCCATAACTTCACTTGCCACGGTGATTTCAAATCCGTCCTCACGAGGTACGCCGTTAGCCTTTCCTCCCATACCGTCCACCACATAGCGAAGCTGTCTGTCGTTCATATCAACGGCTCTCTTCCATGTAATTCTTCTCGGATCTATGTTCAGCGCATTTCCCTGCTGGATATGGTTGTCCAGCATAGCCGCAATCAGATTGTTTGCAGCGCCGATTGCATGAAAATCACCGGTGAAGTGCAGATTGATATCCTCCATCGGAACAACCTGCGCATAACCGCCGCCCGCAGCGCCGCCTTTTACACCGAATACAGGTCCTAAAGAAGGCTCTCTCAGCGCTGCCATAACATTGACGCCTTTTCTGTGCAGAGCATCCGCAAGGCCTACGGAAGTTGTGGTTTTACCCTCGCCTGCGGGAGTCGGCGAAATAGCGGTTACCAGAACCAACTTACCGTCCTTCTCATCTTTTCTGTCCTGCAAAATACTGTAGTCCACCTTCGCCTTATAATTGCCGTACTGTTCCAGGTACTTTTCTTCAATACCCGCAACTGCCGCAATTTCGCGGATATTCGCCATTTCTGTTTCCTGTGCGATCTGAATATCAGTTTTAATTTCCATACAATTCTCTCCTTTTCTCTCCCGGTATTTAACTGTATTTTCCTAAATATATCTTTGAGAAATATTTTCGTGAACTGACCGCTATCTAAAAGTTAATGGGATTGCGGCAGCCTTATTTCAATATATCCTTCGAATATATTTTTTTAATATGCCTTTCTGAATATATCTTCCTCAACATATTTTCTTGAATTTTTTATATATCCTTATATTTTGGTCTGGATATGTCTGCCCTGATCTACTGGATTTCTGTAGTCTTCAGCACCTGCGTCCGCTATAAATTTCTTAAAAAACTCTTTCTGTGTATCGGCGAAAGACCCCGAGCGCGCAGCCCTTCGTAGTGAGCCTTTGTTCCGTAACCTTTATTGCTTTCAAAAGCGTAGCCCGGATACTCTGCGCTGAAAGCGATCATTTCCCGATCCCTTGTCACTTTTGCCACAATAGATGCCGCCGCAATAGAAAGGCTTTTGGCATCTCCTTTTATTAAAGACATCTGCGGTTTCTTCACCGCCTCGATTTTCATAGCGTCAAAAAGGACAAAATCAATGTTTTTATCAGCGCCCGCCTTTTCTTTCAGCATCGCTTCTGCCTGCTCGATGGCTTCTGCCATAGCAAGCTTCGTTGCTTCCAGAATATTGATTTCATCGATAACTGTATTGTCCTTTCTGCCGATTCCCCAGCAGACTGCTCTTTCCAGAATCTCACCGTAAAGCTGTTCTCTCTTCTTCTCGGAAAGTTTCTTGGAATCGTCCACACCCAGCACATCGAAATCAGAAGGCAGAACCACCGCAGCTGCCACCACGGGTCCTGCAAGAGGCCCCCGTCCCACTTCGTCCACGCCTGCAATCAGATGGAATCCTTCTCCCCGCAGTTTTCTCTCGTATTCCTGCATTTCCGAAAGGCGCTGCTTCTGTTTTTCGATTCGTTCCACTTTTGTCATCTTGTTTCCAGCCTTTCCAAAGTTATGTTTCCGATTTTTCCGCTGCGGAACTCGTCCAGCACTGCGCGGGCGCAGCGTTCATAATCTATCTTTTTTCCCGGCAGGATAAAACCGCGCTTTCCGGAAATTGCCTCCATTGTATCAAGGGGCATTTCACAAGTCTCGTCCAGTTTATACCGGCTGCAAAGCTCCTCCGGATAATATCCCTGCAAAACGCCGATCAATTCAAGAGCCAGACTTGCCGTATCCAAAATCTCATCTTTGATGGAACCGCAGAAAGCCAGATTCAGTCCTGCTTTCGGATCTTCGAATTTTGGCCAGAGAATTCCCGGCGTATCCAAAAGCTGCATACCGTTTTTAAGCGCCAGCCACTGCTTGCCTCTTGTAACACCCGGCCTGTCTCCCGTCTGCGCGCTTTTTCTGCCTGTCATCCTGTTAATCAGAGAAGATTTACCCACATTGGGAACGCCTACGATCATCATACGCAGCGGTTTGTTCCTAGCCTGCCCCTCATTTTTTACAGCCTGCTCCTTCTCCAGAACTTTGAACAGACGGCTGACGCCGTTTCCTGTCATACAGTTCATAGTGACAACCAGATTTCCTTCTCCCTCAAAATGCGCCGCCCACTTCTCATTTTCGATGCGGTCCGACAAATCGCTTTTATTCAGCACGATAATACGCTTCTTCCCGCTGACCAGTTCGTCTATAATCGGATTGCGGCTTGATATCGGAATTCTGGCATCGATGACCTCGATAACCAGATCCACCATTTTCAGATTCTCCGCAATCAGTTCCCTGGTCTTTTTCATATGACCGGGATACCAGTTTATATTTTCAATCATATTCGATTACCTTTCGTTTATACTATTATTCCTTGCATTCTCAATACAGCACAGCGCCTATGCTTCATACAGCAACAGCTCCGTTCCCTTAATTTCTTCGTAAAAATCATCTGCAATACCGGCAGTTGTAACTAAGTCTACCGAACGATCCGAAGTCTCCTGACATTTCTGCCTTAATTCAGATAATCCAAGCAGAGAAATGGGTTTTCCAAAAAAACACCGCTATACTCATCTATCAGTATACCACATTTTCACTTCCTTCGTCCACTTGCAATTGTGCTTTATAACCTTCGTGTTCAAAAGAAAAAAGAGAACCTTTCGGTTCTCTTTAATGTTCTGATTAATTGTTTTTGCTCTTAATCTTAGCTGCTTTACCGGTTCTGCCGCGCATGTAGTTGAGCTTAGCTCTTCTAACCTTACCCTTCTTAACCACTTCGATTTTTTCAACCCATGGTGAATGAACAGGGAATGTCTTTTCCACGCCTACGCCGGAAGCAATTCTTCTTACTGTGAAAGTCTCAGCGATTCCGCCGTTCTGTCTCTTCAGTACAAAACCTTCGAAAACCTGAATTCTTTCTCTGTTACCTTCTTTAATTTTAACGTGTACCTTTACAGTGTCACCAACGTTAAAAGCAGGGACTTCTTTCTTTAAGTAATCCTGTGCAACTGAATCTAAAATATTCATTGTATAGTATCCTCCTTCCCTCCAAGACGTTCTTGCATTCTCTATAGTAACCGCAGAGGACCGCCCGTAATTCCTGAAAATCCGCAAGACAAAATCATTCTGTCTCACAGAACAATAGCTATTATAACACAGTTATCCTCCGAAAAGCAAGCAGTTTTTTGGCAGAAAAAAATATTTTTTTAACGGTAGGAAAACAATTTCCGAAACCTATTATCGGTTTTTCACCGCTTTCCCGCAATACTGCTCCCGCCTTATTTTACAGAATCTATGTAATAGTTTTCACCGAAAATATTCTCGTGGTGCAGAAGTGTTACGGATTCAAAACCGGTCTTCCCCGAAAACTTTTCGTCGGTCAGATTGACAGCCTCATACTCCCTGCCTCTGCTGTCAGTAACCGTCAGCACCTGCCCGCTGCCGGAGGAAATCGCTGCGTTCTCGCACTTAATCTCGATTTCCGAATTTCCGTTTACAAGCAGCACCGAAGCCACAAACATCAGTCCGCACAACAATACGGTAATCAGCCGGATTTTATCTTTATCTCTGAAAAAGCCGAGTACCATATAAAGCAGCAGAAACATACACAGATAGTAAATACCTACCGCAAAAATGTTCAGTTTGCTCCAAAGTGAAAAACTTAAAGAGTCACTGACAAAATACACTGAAATACCGGCGCTCAGCAAAAGAAACAGCCCGTAAAGAATCAGGCTGACAGTCATAGTCTTTTTCTTAGTCATCGCTTGTTAAAAATCCTTCCTCGTAATCTATTTAATGATAAAAGTATATCATACCGGAAGGGAAAAAACCATACAGAAGTGCAGGATATCAAACCGGTCTTTTGTTCAAGCGGTTTTTCTGCCATGCTTTCCAGAAGGTATATGTAATCCCTGCGACAATCAGCAGGTGAGGCGCGTAAATCAGAAAGTCCGCAGCGCTTTCCATACCCATAACCGCAACCAGAGAGAACAAAACAACCAAAATGTATAAAATACACAAAATCCCTTTCAATACCCAATTTCTATAGAAAGCACAGAACAGCAGTACGGAAACGCCTAAGAAATAAGCGCCAAGCGTAAAAGGATTCACCTTCGTATAAAGCGTTTTCAACCCCTGCGCCGGTCCTTCAAAAATATCCATCGCCCACAAATAAAAGCCGATAAAATACAGGATTGCCGCAAAAACACAAATTCCGCTTACAGCCTTCCATACCATTTCTGTTCCTTGATTCTTCCCTGTCATAGTTTTCATAAAATCTCCTCCCTCTTTTATATTTTTCAGCCGCGGCAAACCTTCGCACATTCAGTGTTTATACGGGTTTACACGGCATTACAAACTTCTTCGTCATCCGTTTTTCAGGTTACAATCAGCGCCTGCCGTTATATGCTTCCTTCCTGTTACAGCTTCCGTTTCCGTTTTTTTCGCCAAATCAAGCAGAAAGTAGAGAACAGGGATTCTAATGAAAAGGTTACGCCGTTTGCAGAGAACAGACTGCATTATGCCTTCCTGTTTTGAATATCCGGTATTGAAGCAGGATAAAGGCAGTCGCTGCAAGGGCAGCAGTTATCCAGAATGCCGGAAGTGTGCAGGACAAGCTGTATGCGATATCGATACCGGTCTGTCCATCAAAAATAAGATCCTTATATCTTCTGAAATAAAGGAACGACCGGGCGAGAATGCCGAAGATACCTAAAAAGGATGCTTCTGCAAGAACAATACGGATAAGTCTGTGCTCTTTCTTGTCCAGGCACAGACAGACTGCGAGGCATACAAACGGAATCCACAGATAATGCTCAAAAACAATCTGAAATCCATAGTAAGACGATATCACATCGCTTATGCTAAACCATGGAAACAACGATGTCACAAACATCAGGATGCAGACAGCTTCAAAAATCCGGTCACTGCTAACCTTAAATACAGTAATCTTTCGTTTCATTTTACCGCCTCCTATAACCCATTTTAACTATTTTTTAAATTATCCCATTCTTTTATTGCACAAATAACGAATACAATACAGGCGCACAATGATAAAAAAGACTGACTGCTTAGCGCATTCCATCCGGAAAAGAAAGCTGCGATCAAATTCAGCACAATACAAAACTTCCGTGTAGTCCTACTCATATTTCCACCTGCTGTTCTTTCAGTTCTCATAATATTTTCCCAAATCAGAACCGACAATCATCGTTTTTATATATTTCAGATTCGTTCAAATATTTTTATTTTAGTATATCATTTATATTGCTATATTGCAAGATGAACTTCCGGAAGTGCGATCTCATCGCACAAGAATATTCATTTTTTCATAAGGAAATCTTATCTCCTTTGACTTTTACATTGCAGCTATACTTTTGAAGAGAGATTCTTTTACAGAGTGTGTTTCGCCGTCAATCATTAAAAGAGTTTTCAATCTATAAAAAGAAAGCTTAATAATAAAGATATTATTAGAATCTATATTTATCTTTTATCAGGCTTACTTTTTAATATAATTAATAGCTTATATGTACTCTTTGATTTATTACCAGATTATCCGGCAAAACTTAGTGCTATCAAGCTGTGCCAGTGTTTTTGTCTCGTCGTATGGATAGTATATGACATATCTCCTTGTTTCAAGCAAATCATCCGATGAGTCTAAAGGAAACACTTTATAATTTTTTCCTGGCTGTAAAATACACATTTCCCAATTCTCAAGTACACATGTAAGTTCCATTCCGCGCATACTTGTAACTCGATACAGCGGTTCATCACTTTCCGATACATACTCTTTGCCCGTTTCTAAATTAATACTTCTTGCTGCCCACTTACTTCCATCCGAAGTTGTACAACAAAATAAGTAGTCTTTACAAATTCCATAGCTGGATATTTTTTCTGGCAAATCATATTCTCGATAAATTCCCTTCGTATTACCAATCAATATTTTCGCATCGACAAGTATTGCATAATCTGTTCCGTTAGAATAAAATTCAGTTTCTGAGAGTTTCTTTTCTGTTTCCTGTACCACAACTTGCGAGTTATCTAAATCCGCTTTCTTGATTCCAAAACTGTACCCTGTGTCCTCATCCATATCCTCATATAAATAGTACACTTCTTCATCTAAAATAGAAAATCCTGGTAACATATCTATCATATTACTGCAAAAACCCGAATCTATAACTTGGTTTCTTTCATCAGAAATATATCTTATCTCCCATGGAAAACCTGTGTCTGATACCTCCGCAGTTCCGTTTGGTGTATAAACGGAATAAATAATCCCATCTTGAAACGGTATGGCATGGTAAATATAGACACCTCGTTCTTCTATATCATACTGTTTTTCTAACTCATCATTTACAAAGTCATAAATGATAAATCTTTGTGTTGTAGTTCCAAAAGTTGGAGCTGACATATTCGTTGTATCAATCTTGTTCACAGTAGCATATATTTTTGTATCTGAAACATAAAATGCTTCCAATTCCTCATCTTCAGCCAATTCATATTTCAAGTTAAATGTAGTCTTTTCTGATTTACTAGGATTTGATTTGCAGCTGTAGACCGTTAAAATCAATGGAAGTAAAAGAAGCATAAGAATCATCTTTTGGCTTTTTTTCATATGTCCTCCCTATTTTGTCAAGTGATTTTTCGCTTAAATTCAAGGTTTTTTCTGCTTGAATTCAAGCCTCCTTTAGTTTCATATCTCAGATAGAAGAGCCATCGTCATGGAGATCCCTTTGTATCAGGTACAGAAATAGCGGTTTTGAGTATACGAAGTACAGCGTCCTTGTTTTCGCTATACATGACCTGTGTATACCCATCCATCTATGGCGGCGAACCTCCCGTATCTACTAGGTTTTCCCAGCTCTCGCCAGAGCCTCACTTCCTCAACACTAAAGAATATTGTTAAAAATCATTTAGCCATAATATACCATCCATTAGTTGCTTTAAGTGCCTTAGTCATCTTCGTCCAAGAACAAGATTTATTACCACCATAATAAGCATTACTATAGTTTGGATCATTAATTTTTACTGTCGAATAACTGGCAGAACCATTCATATCCTTTAGCGACAATAAAATGTACTGACTTATGACCATTATAATAAGGAAGCTCCTTTGTTTGAACCATACAAATCAACGGTTTTTTCTTATCGATACTATATACCAACCCTTCTCCGAAAGCAAGTTCTGTAACATTCACATAGGTATATGCTCCACTTCCAACTTGATTATTTAAATAAGTTCTCATTGGAGGAATATCGGAACCTTCTATCGTTGTACCAATTTTCCCAGCAATCACTGACTGTGTTTTGTTAATACCATGATATTCCAGTACCATCTGCATACAAGCAGGGCCACAATAGTAAGAATTCTTTTGTTGTTCTATTGGTACAGATAGGGTTTTATGCCCTCCGACCCTATCTGTAGAGGCTACAGAATTCACATAGCTTTCAACCTTAGGTTTTAAATCTTCCATTTCAGACCAATACGCCTTATCTTTCACAGGTAAATTTTGATTAAATTCTCCCATGTCAGCAGCATATCCAAAGGCTGTAGTGGAAAAAATAAATAGACTTGAAAGTACAAAAAACTGTATCACTCTCAATTTCTTTTTCATTGCGTTCTCCTTTCTCTAATCTATTTTCATAGTCAATAATTAAAAAGCTTGATTTTTTCTTTTTTTGTCCATATAATACAGACACAGAGCTTTCTTAATTTCTCGTATTAGTTGTTGTGCCGATACTTGATTTTGAAAACTCTTTTTTCTCCACCCTCATAAGCATCTATTATCCTCTCTTTCCTGTTTTTATCAACAAGTCTTACAGCTTTGACAAGCTCCAGGACTGTCTGACCTTAATGCGTTTTCCTGCTTTATCTAAAGCTACATATCCTACTGTCGAATTCATCTGATATTCAGCCTTTACACTACCCACCTGCGAAAGTATGAAATTACAACTTCCATTTACATCGGAAGCCCCCGGTGTTCTTGCTGCACTATCAGTAATTTTAGTTTTACCTCTTGAAACAGATACTTTTTGTGTTTCAAAAGATGAAACTATGCTTCGAAGATCAATTCCATCCGAGGACAAGGTGTAATTGCTCGTCGAAAGCAAAGTCACTGACTTCCCACCATATTTCACCGTAGCCTTGGCAGTGAAAGACCGGTTTCCGAAATCACGCCACAGATCGCTGCTTCCCGAAGATGTCGGCATAAGTATATTCTGCGCCTGCTCTCCATCCTCTGCAGTATCTGTAACTTCAACAACTAACTGTGCGCCGTCTCCCAGGTCATAAACCTCTGTTCCAACATAGCTTCCGTCCGCCCTTTCATACAGCTCGGTTTCCATCTCCTGTCCGTGAATCAGCTCCGCTGCCTCGTCCAGTTTTTCTTTCAGTTTCTCTGCTGCCTCTGATTCCGTCTCCGCAAAAGCTGCGGAAGGGATTAAACTGAGAATCAGACAGCTGCCTATCAGCATTGTCAATATTTTCTTTTTCATATGTTCCTCCTGAATTCAAATCCTTATCTTATTTTCAATATACTTTTTAATTTTCCAAATTGCAAGAACAATGCGACGAACGGTCGTTTTTTGTGATGAACGGTCATTTTTTAACATTTTTTTACAGGTTTATCACTTTTTCTTATATGCCTTTTCGTTGATACTCCAACATTTCAGGTCATTTTACCCTATTTTTTCTCACGAAAAAACCGCCTCATTTTTCGAAGCGGTTTTCTATACCTTAGATCGATTCACTTTGCAGTTCCCCGCAAGGCAGCACTATTTTCGTCAGCACAAATCCGCTCGAATCATATTCCCAGCAGACCTCTCCGTAATTCTTTTCTGCGGCAGATTTCATATTTCCTGTGCCGATTCCGTGATTTTTTTTATCTTCCTTATCAGTCAAAGGCACTCCTTCTTCGCTGAAAGTAAGCGGATGAGATGCCGGATTTTTCAAATCGATAAACAGTAGATTTGCTTCGTTTCTGAATTTTAATGTGATTTCCCGCTTTTCTGTACACTGCTCTGTCGCCTCCATTGCATTTTCCAGAGCATTGGATAATATCACACAGAAATCGGTTTGGGAAATCAGCAAATTCTTCGCCACTTTTCCGGTAACCAATAAGTCAATCTGTTTTTCTTTACATAAACTATAATAGCGATTAATCACAGCATCGCATATCAGGTTGTTTGTGCTTAGAAAGCTTAATTCCTCTCCTACTGCCCCCAGTTCAGCGAGATAGGCTTCCAAAGCCTCATACTCCTTTCTCTTTAGATAATTCTGTATGGCATAAAAATGACGGTTATAGTCGTGGCGGAACTTCCTCAGCTCCTGCTCCTTTTCTCCCATAAAAGCATACTGCTCCGCCTGTTCCGCTATACATTTTTCGTTCAGACGAATAGTTCGCTGCAATATTTGTCTATGATATTTCGAATAGTGCCATAGAGCTATAATTAATATAAATGCAAAAGTAAAGATTTCATCTTTCAAAGCGTTTTTTGATATCATCATCTGCACTTCATTCTCGGGAATCCCCTGACTACTCCAAACCCAAGTATTTCTAAGATAATCTATACCCACAACTAACACAACCCAATTTAGAGGGCTCATATTATACAAATAATGTCTAATTGCTTCTTTTTTCCCTTTTAAAAATTTACCGAATACAAGAAAAGCTGCCGTAATAAAAATCAACGCGACATAGTGCCAAGCCCCAAAATTCACCTTTATCAAATACCCTTTTACCAAAAGAATTTCAATATTAACAAAAAAATTTGCCACATTAGATATAAAAAAATATTCCACTATGCTGATTCCTGCTGTTGTCCATATTTTTCCGTTGAACAAGCAGCTCATAATCAGCATCAAATAAGGTCCCTCAACCAAATACCCCCAGGTCATAATAAAATCCCCGCATACGGGAATCTCTTCTATGACGATATAACCTGCCGCAAGAAGTCCGCCTATAAAAAGAAGACTGCGATTCCTTCTAAAACCGCAGCCTAAAACAACTTTGAACAAAACTATTAAATTGATCAGTTCCAGTATATTTGCAATCATCAAAACCACCCTATATATACTTTGCAATCCTGCTGCAGTAACGCAGATACTGCTGATAACAATCCTTCTTTTTCCGTCTGCTGACCGTAAATCTGACAGAATTCCCCGCTCTGTCTTCTTCGCTCAGAACAATTCTGTCGTCCCGAAAGCTTCTGACAAAGCGGCTACTGACAATATGTCCCTTGTCAATCCGCAAAAATCCGTTATCTTCCAGTTCTCTTTCCCAGTATTCTATGGTTTTTCTGCCGCCGTCACAGACTCTGCCGCCGGAAAGATGCAGAACAGTATAGCCTTTTTCTGCTTCAATCCAGGCAATCTCGCCGGTGCTGACAGTACTGCCGTTTTCAAGAATCAGATTCCGATCAAGGTTCAGGTGTACCATCGCAAGATCAAGATATTCTGTCAGCTGCTCGAAGTTCACCGGCTTCATCAGAAACCCGATTACATTCTTATTAAAAGCTCTGGAAATTGCATCCGCGTAATTGGTCGCAAAGATAATCAAAGGACAATCCGCTTCTACTGCCAGCTGATTCTTCAGTGTAATCCCGTCGATTTCCGGCATCTCCACATCTAAAATCAGGATGTCACAAGCAGTCTGTCTGACTTTCTCGGGCTGTGTCACAACAGAAAGTTCTGCGGAAATCTGCCGCATATCCAGATACCGTTCTGTCAGCTCCGCAATCTCTTTCGCCTCTTCAAAGATGTCGTCACAAACCGTAATCCGCATTTCCGCCTCCTGTCACACCAAAACTTTCTTATATATTCAGTATAACACAAAGAACGGTTTCTGTCATTGATTTCCTATTTCTGCTTCCGAACTGTTTTAACTGCTTATGCCGCAGAAACTCTGCGCCGTTAAACCTTTATGGACTTTTACAAATGCCCCTTCTAACCGTCAGTATATTGCTCTTTACAGACATTTGCAAGCACAATGCGACGAACGGTCGTTTTTTGTGATAAACGGTCATTATTTAACATTTATTTACAGAAAATCCGCCTGTTTCTGCTCCCTGATCCTATCACTTGCGAAGTCAGAAAAGACGGATTTAGAATTATTGTCCCTGCCCGCTATGCTCTCGGGTGGGTTCTGTCGTATACATCCTTAATTCTGTTTTTCGATACAGAAAGATAAATCTGCGTCGCCATAATGTCTTCGTGGCCCATCAGCTCCTGCAGGCTTTTCAGATCCGCGCCATTCTGCACCATATGCACCGCAAAAGAGGTTCTGAGAATATGAGGCGTCAGCCTGTCCTCAAGACCTGCCGGCTTTCCGTACTGCTTCATCAGCTTCCAAAATCCCTGGCGGGAAAAAGCCTCTCCCTGATAATTGACAAACAGCGGACTGTCCGGCGCCTCCGAAGCCTTCTCCCGCATCAGTAGAAGACGGCTGTTCAGAAAATAATTGTCAAGGGCTCTGCGGGCCATGGTTCCCATTGGTACAATGCGGGCTCTGCCGTGGGCGCCGTTTAAAGTCAGAAAGCCCATCCGCAGATTCACATCAGAAAGCTTCAGCTCTATAATCTCGCTGACGCGCACACCGGTTGCGTACATCACTTCTAAAATCGCCCTGTCCCGAATGCCCTTTACGCTGTCATCCGGCAGTTCCAGAAGCCTTTCCACCTCTTCCACGGTCAGATAATCCAGTTTTTTTCTCTCAATTCTCGGCGATTTAATATCCTCCGCCGGATTTACGGATACAATTTCCTTTTTCATCAGAAATTTGTAAAATGCCCGAATCGACGAAAGTTTTCTGTTTACCGTCGCCTTGGACTTTCCGCTGTTTTTTAGCTCCAGCATATAGGAGGCTGCGTCTCTTCCCGACGCCAGCGCCAAATCCTCTGTGCCCCGCTGTCTCAGAAATTCGGCAAAAGCCCTGATATCCCGCTCGTAAGCCTCGCAGGTATTGGCGGAAGTCTTTTTCTCTTCCTTCAGATATGTAATAAAGCCGTATAATTCCATTTTGTCTCTCCATTTTTTCCGGTCGTATTTTGCTGCTTAAAAATTCAGCCTGTATTTGCTGTCATATTTCTGCGGCGAAAATCATATTCTTTCTTAGTCAATGTAAAATAACATAACCACTCTTGTCTGTTTGCAAAAAATAATGGGTAACACACGCTGACATTCATACAAGGAGGATAACCGTCTATGAACAGAAAGCTGATTTTCATTCCGCTGATGATACTGACAATCAGTTTTTCCGCCGGGATTTTCACAGAAATCGCCATACCCTCTGACAGTGTTCAAATTTCGACAAATCTGCCGTCAGTATACGCAAGCATCTTTGCGTATATAAAAAGTGATGGGCTCACTGTCATCTCTTCGCTGATTTTTTCCGTCAGCGTTTTTCTGATGCCTCTGGTTCCCCTGCTTATCCTGGGTAAAACCTTCTCCCTTGGATTTTCCGCAGCCTATATCCTGTCTTCATCCGCAGAACAGGCCTTCGGCATCGTCATTTCCGCTCTGGTTCCCCGGGCTGTATTCAAAATTCCCGCTTATCTTGCCATTGTGCTGACAGCAGCTGAAACCGCATCCTTTATCAGAAGTAACTATCAGAATCCCCCTGCGCTGGCGCACGGTATAAAGCGCCATCTGCTGCGCTTTATCCTTTGCTTTTTTATTCTTGCCGCCTCCAGTATTCTGGAAGCCTGCCTTCTTCAAGGAGTCCTCTGACCATCAGTATGGCGGTCTGACTCTTTCCGTCTTCTATTTCGCCCCGCATCACCATCTGATAGAGGGTTTCCACCGGATACTCGCAGATATCGATTGCCTCGTTATCGTCAAAATCCGTTTCCCCCGGCGTAAGACCTGTGCACAGATACAGATACAGCACCTCTTCAGAATACCCTACAGAGGGATACATCCGGGTTAAAAGACGAATATGCTCCGCAGTGTATCCCGTCTCTTCCTTCAGCTCTCTTAAAGCCGTTTTTTCCGGACAGGTTTCTCCCGGATCTATCTTTCCCGCCGGAACCTCCAGCATAATCCTCTGTGCCGGTTTCCTGTACTGCCGCACCATAACCATCTTTCCATCATCTTTGACAGCTGCAATGACTGCGCCGCCCCGGTGTTCCACGATTTCCCGGAAAGACTCTCCGTTCTTTACTGTTACCCGGTCTTTTCTCAAGTTCAGAATTGCCCCTTCGTAAATCCGTTCCGTAGAAATTGTCTTCTCCTCAAAGGTCATCTGCCCCATCCTCCGCTTTCGTAAAAATAATACTGATTACAGTATACCATCTATATCCCGCAAATAAAATAAGGAACCTGAAAAAAATCAAGTTCCCTCTATACGAAACCGTCTATCTGGGCTCAACGAGAAGCTTGATAGCCGTTCTTTCTTCACCTTCAATCTGAATATCCGTAAAAGCCGGTACACAGATCAGATCAATTCCTCCCGGCGCAACAAACCCTCTTGCAATGGCTGTTGCCTTAATTGCCTGATTCAGCGCGCCCGCGCCGATTGCCTGAATTTCCGCACCTCCTTTTTCTCTCAGAACACCTGCTAAAGCCCCTGCTACCGAATTCGGATTTGACTTTGCTGAAACTTTTAATATTTCCATACTGTTTTCCTCCCTTGGAATATGTTTTGTTTTCTCTATTATATAACCCTGTTTCCGCAAAAAGTTCATCTTTCGATAGACAAATAATTTGTTTTTTCATTTTTTTATAATAAATACTTGCATTTTTCGACTAAATTATGTATAATTCAATTGTGGTTATCCCCCTGATAACCTCATTAATCTCTAATCCCAATACCCCTTTTGAACAAAGTAGACTGCACCCCTGCGGTCTATTTTGTTTTATACGGCAATATTTACGGGGCAAAATCCGAATTAAGACATTTTGCCCTAATTTTACATAAATATACAAAAGTGAGGAAACTATGAAAACCATTACAGAACAACTGCATCTTACACCTTATACCTCAAAAATCTTCGATATGTATTTCGGCGGAAAAAACTTTGCCGTATTCGATATTGAAACTACGGGACTTTCGCCTGCCCGATGCAGCCTGATTCTGTCCGGAATCCTGCTCCGCAAAAAAGACGGATGTGAAGTCATACAGTTTTTTGCAGACAGCCCTGACGACGAAAAAACAATTCTCGAAAAGACGAAAGACATTCTCAGAAAGACTGATTTTATCCTGACCTATAACGGCAGGCACTTCGATATTCCCTTTGTTAAAACACGCGCCGCAAAATACGGCATCGACTTTTCTTTTCCTCTCTATAATCTCGACTTGTTTCAGGTTTTGCAGGGACACTCCCCTCTTCGTGAGTATCTGCCTGATCTGAAACAGAAAACCGTGGAAATTTTTATGGGGCTTGCAGACAGCCGCGACGATGAAATTTCGGGCGCCGAAAGTGTCGCCCTTTACGAGCGGTATCTAAAAACCGGTGCCTTCGCTCTGGAAAAAACGATTCTGCTTCATAACAGGGACGACCTAATTCAGCTCTGCAGACTGCTTCCCGTTATTGAAAAAGCCGACTTTCACAAAGCTATGTACAAGCTGGGCTTTCCCGCAGGAAACTATATTACTGAAAAAATCCACTTTAGAGGAAGAAACCTCTGCGCTATGGGAATACAGACAGACTCGCCTTTGGATTATATTTCCTTTCCAACGGAGGAATCCCCCTGCTCACTGACTATGAGCAGCGCTGACCTCAGCTTTGAGCTTTCCGTACCGTGCAGCGTGCAGTCCGGTGCAATGTACTTTGACGCCAGAGCCCTGCTTTCCGAAGAAGTTCCCGCTTTCGAAAAATTTCCGTCTGTAGTGGACGGCTTTCTGATTGCCGGCGAAGGCGGAAATATAAACTATATGGAAATCAACGGCTTCCTTTTGGAATTCCTGAAAAAAATCAGCAGTTCCCTGTCTCTCTCTTTTTAACAAGCAGATTCACAAAAGGAAGCCGCCTCCGGTCTCTTTTTCTGTCTCCTCCTCCGTTCTTTTCGTTATTTCTCCTGCCTTTCAGTTATCTTCCCGTTCCTTTTGCGGCAGACGCACAAGCTGTGTGTCTGCCGTTTTTCATACAGGCTTTTATATGTCTTTTCATACCTGCTTTCATACTGTTACTTTTGCGCTGACATAAGGACCGTAAAGCTTCTGACCTTTTGAGGTCTTGTAGGGGCGAACCCGCACATACCTGCATATGGCAGATTTTGCTGTGGAGACTTTCGTTGACCTTGTTTTACCCGATGCAGCGGTTTTCCTTGCAGTAATATTTGCAAATCTCCCGCCGGAGCTTAACTGCACCTCATATCCTGAATAGCGGCTGTCTCCCTTCCACTTTACCGTAACAGATTTTTTATCTGCGGCGCGGACTGCGGAAAGACTGCTTACAGCCTCCGGTTTTACGGTTACTGTAACTTTATGTACAGCACCAAGGGTTTTCTCCGTTGCAGAAACCTTCACCGTCAGTGTTGCGATGCCCGGCCCCTTTACACTGCACAGACCTGTCTTCTTATCGATTTTAATGATTTTACTGCTTGAAGAACTGTATTTTGCCTCAAAACCCTTCTGTCCCGCCGCATAAAAATCCGGTGAATCCAGCTTTTTCACAAGGGCAGGACTACCCGGAAAAGGAGCGGCTTTCATTTTACGGAATACAGGATAATAGGTCCCGTCTTTTTTCGAAAGGCTGTAAAGCACCTTCTTATCCATTACCTTATAAACCCGTGTACCATACAGCGCTTTCAGCGAAGTTTTCATCAGCTCCCTATATGCCTTTTCCGTAAGTCTTCTGTACTGCGGGTTCTCGTAAGACGGAATATAATCGTAAAAATAGATTCCCTTTACTTTTACTCTAATTATATTGATATTAATCGTCTCAAGAGAGAGCTTTCTCCCGCTGCCGTCAAAGATCCCGTCAAAATACCAGCCCTCTGCAGGCTCTGCAATAAATCCTCTGTCCGTCAGAGAAGAAAATTTGTACTTCTCCCCTTCTTTAATACGGCAGTTCTCATTGTAATCCTCTCCATTCAAAAGAAAGAATTCCATATTCCTTCCGTAATTCCAGTAAAGCTTTCCGCTGCCCTCCTGCTCCATGGAAACAGTGTAGGAAAGGCCGCCCGCAGCCTGCGCCTGATATGCGCCCGCAGCAAGAACCATTACACACACAGTCAGCGAAAGGACCGCCGTCATAACGCCTGAAAACAGTTTTTTCTTCATCTTGTACCTCCTTGTCACTTTCTGATAAAACAAAGGATTTTACGATGAGAAGTAAATGGGTTTACCTGAATTATAGCTTGCGTGACAGGGGAAAACAATGTAAAATAATTTTTATGAACAGATTATTAGAATTGGAAACACAACTGAATAGGGTAATTAACGGACAGGAAGGAAAAATGGATTCCCGTGACGAAACGTTAGACTGGGAAAGACTGCATATGGCGTCTTCCGCAAGATGCGCCTATATTCTGGCAATGCAAAGAGGCGCAGATCCCGAACTTGCCGCCTGTGCAGCCTGCGTTCACGACTTCGGCAGAATTCTGACCGGAAAACAGAAAAACCACGCAGAAGCGGGCTATGAACCGGTAAAAGAGTTTCTCAAAAAAATCGGTCTTTTTACAGAGGAAGAAATCGAAACCATTGCCCTCGCTGTAAAAAATCACAGCCGGAAAACCGAAACCGGAACGCTCATTGAAGAGATTGTAAAGGATGCAGATGTCATCGACTGCTATCAGTACGGTCTTGCTTTTGACCGGCCTGAAAAAGAACTCCGTTACGAAAAATGGAAGGAGGAAACAGGTCTGTGCAGTATCAGAAAATAGACGCCCGCTCCGTAAAAAGCTGGCGTATCGGCGGCCTGATCGGATTTACAGTCGTTGCCTGTATCTGCATACCTGTTGCTTTTCTGATTGCATCGTCGGAGATTGCGCCCCTTTGGCAGTATCTTTCCGGGGCTGTGATGATTATTGCAGTCTGCTTCAGCATTGCAGATATTTTTATCTTCCCCGTTATCGAATATCGCCAGTGGGGCTATATTCTGGAGGATGACAGGGTGGTAATCCGCCACGGCATTTTTTTCGTCAAAGAAACTGTAATTCCCATCATTAGAATTCAAAATATCACGATTTCTCAGGGACCGATTAATAGAAAACTAGGACTGTGTGAAATCCGGATTTCTCTTGCCAGCGGAGTCTTTTCCATCAAAGGACTTGACAGACAGACAGCCGATACCATCAGCGAAAAGCTGAAAAAACAGCTTTACCAAAGGGTGTCTGAGAAAGGAGTCCTGTCATGATGACTTCTGCTGAGAAACATACTGTGGACTTCGGTCCGAAAAGATGCCACTTCCTCTTCATCTTTGAAAACTTCTTTAAGGACTTCAGTCTTCTGATCGTTGCCCTTGTGATTGGACTGATTCAGGGCGATATGGACTTCGTTCTAGAAAATATCGGCATTCTGGTCGTGGTTTTAATCGGCCCAATCAGCAAAATCAGTCGTTTTCTCACAACTTTTTATTCCGTTGACAAAGAAAGACTGATTATAAAAAGCGGACTGTTTCAGAAAAACAATCTGGAAGTGCCCTTATCCACAGTCACCACCGTGGACTTTTCTCAAAATATACTGCACCGGATATTCGGTGTTTACCGGCTCAATATCGATAACGCCAGCAATATTGCATCAGTAAATGCTATGATAAACGCAACCTTCCGAAAAGAAGACTCTTTTAAGATCAGAGAGCTTCTGATTCGGGGAAGAGACGGTCTGGACGGGTTCAACACCGCTTCGAACATTTTTTCTGCTGTAAATACTGCAAATGCCGTAAATGCCTCAGAGGCGAACAAACCTGCCTTTTCGCTATCTGATTCGGGAACCGTTAGCATAAGTAATAACAATGATCCGACTGACAATTCATCGGATACCGAACAGAAACGACAAATCAGAATCAAATCCTCTGACCTGATTCTGATGGGGCTTCTGAAATCAAAAGGCGCTTTTTTCGCAGAGCTGATTGCGCTGATTACAACCGTTCTCGCCGTATTTAATATTTCTGTAGACTCTGCCTTAATCAATGCCTCCTTCGGACTGATTTCCGTCATCGGTCTGACCGGATTTCTGTTCCTTTGCACAGCATTTATCTTTGTAATCGCTCTGCTCTGCGGTATGGCAGGCAGCCTGATTCGTTATTATGACTTCAGGATTACAGATAACGGACAAGCTGTGAAAATCGAATACGGCCTTTTCACAAAGAAACGCTATACAATACAGAAAAACAGAGTCAGCGGATTTCTGTATCAGCAGTCCTTTGCAATGAAATGCTTTAAGACAGGCACCCTGCAGCTTTTCGCTATCGGATACGGCCGGGGCGGCGACGAAAGCACCAGTGAAGAACCGATTCTCTTTCCGCTGATTAAAGAAAATAAAGTAAGGGATGCCATATCGGAAATCCTGCCCGAAATGCGAGAGCATTCCGATTATCAGAAAGCTGCAAAAAGATCTCTCCGTTACTTCTTTTATGGAACTGGCTTTATTGCTACGCTTGTTTTCCTCAGCGGTTCAATCTATGCTTCAGTCTGCCTGCCTCACTGCGAATATCTGTGGATTGCCGGACTTCTGATTCTTTTCTACAGCATTGCAGGCAGATTTCAGGAATATAAGAATGCCGGTATCTATGGAAATGACAATAATTTTTCTGTCTCCTGCGGCGGTTTCAAAAAATGCACTGCCTTTGTAAAAACCAGCCACATAGAAAGTATTTCCGTAAAAGCAGGCAGACTGAAGGCGAAAAAAGGTATCGTCAGCATCGCTGTCAGCTACATTGCACCGATTTCCTCCGCCACTAAAGTGGCAAAAAATGTTTCCATCTCCTGCTTTGAAGATATCCGGAAAAAACTGATATACTGATATTTAACCCTCCTCATAAAAACAAAGTATATATATCCCACAGACTTCTCATCTTCTAAAAGGAAGAAAGCCCTCGCAAGTGGGCTTTCTTCCTTTTATGGTATGATTAAGGAGCTCTATGAGCTTTGATAATTTCCTTCTACTGTATTACTTCTCTCGTTTCAGACCGGCGGCAAATGCTCCTGCGGAAATCACAAGAATCAGCAGGTACAGCATCAGTTTCTTGGAATCTCCGGTTTCCGGCACATCAGGATTGTTTTCCTGTTTTTCCGGCTTATTTCCCACTGTCACTTTCAAAACAGAATCCTGCTCTGTAATATAGATACTGTGCAGCTTTCCGTCTTTCTCATAGCCCTTCGGCGCTTTGATTTCCCGATAATAATATTTACCCAAAGCCAAATCCTTCACCTTTATAATTCCGTCTTCGCCGGTTTTTCCGAGGTAAACCCTGTTGTAATTCCGATCCAGAATTTCAAATTCCGCTCCGAAAAGCACATCCCCTGTTTCCTCACAGACTTTTAGAATCTGCAGGGCTCCTTTTTTTGTTTTTTCGGGAACCTGCGGCTTCTCGGGTTTCTCAGGCTGTTCAGGTTCCGGAGGCTTCGGCGGCTTCGGAGTATCCGGCTCATCAGGCGGAGTCGGTTCTTCCGGCTCTTCAGGCAGTCTGTCATTTTTCACCCCGCTGATCGTGATGTTCAGAACCTCGCTGCCCGTATCATTTCTGGCATAAGTTTTTGCAGTTGTGTTTTTAAGAGTAATATGCTTCGGAAGTGTTTCCTGCCCGTTCACAGAAAGTATGCTTTCTGTTTCCATCGGTCCGTCCTTTACCCCTGCCGCGCTCAAATAGAAGTTTCCTTCTTTATCAAGCTCGGCAGTAAAAGTTACGCCGTCGGCAAAATTGATAACCGCTTTTTGCTGCCTCATAATCGTAAACGGCGCCGAAAAATCCCCCGGTTCATTTTCGCCGGCAATAATATCCGTTACCTCGCCGTGCGGACACAAAATCAATGCGCTTTCAGCTTTACTGTCAATCTGCGCTTGTACACGACCGGTTCCTTCCGGAGATGTCATTTCAAAGACAGTCATTTCTTCAACTTCAGCTCCGCCTGTTTCTTTGTCCTCGGCATTACCCTCTTCAGATTCCGTATTTTTACCGCCCTCAAATGTCGATATGCCTCCTGAAGCCATCCTTTTCAGGCTGCGGGAATCCTCTGTTTCTTCTGTGTTCTTCGTATAGCGGCACACTGCCTCACTAAGCCAATTTGTTTTCGTCACCTTCGGTCTGTAGGAAATTACAGTTTGCGCTCCTTCTGATTTCACAGTAAAATTGACGCTGTCTTCGCCGCCCGTTTCTAAAAATGACGGTTTCGCTCCTGAAAGTTCTGCGGTATACTGCTGTCCCTTGGCGCTGATTTTCATTACTGCGCCATTTCCCCATCTTAGAACTGATGATGTACCTGAAGGCACTCGTACCCGCACATTCGTTCTGCCGTCCAAAACAGACACGCTTATATTGTTTTCGGACAAATTTTTGTCCATCGCATAAGACTTTCCATCGATTTCAACCTTTGCGGTATGAAAACGGTACAAAGTATCAAAATCAAGTACAGCGCCTTCCTTTCCGTCCTGCGTAAGAAATCCGCTTATACCCGCATCCCGATAGGCAAATTCCATCCGATCTGCCGTCAATATATCGACAGCGTCAAAATAATACTTGGTGTTGCTCGTTCTGTACCCCCGGGGCGCAGAGGTTTCTTTTATATAATATTTTCCCGGAGGCAGTTTTACAGTCACTGACGCCTTTCCGTCCGTAACCGTCATTTGCCCCACCATAGTATCCGCAGATATTTTTACAGCATCTGTTTTTTCATCGCCGTCTCCGCTGCCTTTCATCTCTTCAGCAGTAAATATACCGAAAACAGCTCCGCTTCCGGGCTGATACCTACCCGACTGATAGTCCGTCTCAAAAAGCTTTTCCAAATCTATTTTTACAGATACTGCCTCGTTTTGAAAGGTTTCCGAATCCCATATTATCGGAGTATACTGATTTTTATAATTCACCGTCATCTTCTTCCACTGACCGGTGTTGATATGTCCGGCAGAAGAGGATACTTCGCGAACCCAGTATTCTCCCAAAGGCAGAGGCTCGGATTCCGCAATCCCCGCCTCATTGCTCACCACCGCAGCAGCCGGCTTTCCTACAGGATAAATCATCGTATCGTCTACAGAAGTAAAGGAAAGTACTGCTTCTGTTCCGTCTCCGCTGACTCCTGTTTTCATCTCGGTTGTATCCGGATAAATTACCTTAAAAGACTCGTCAGCCTCCCTTGCAGTCACAATATCAATCGTATAATAAGTTTCCTTTACATCTTCGCCTGCTTCAAAACGCCTTGCACGGACATAGTTGCTGTCATTAAATATTCGCTGAAAGCTGCTTTCTTTCGGCTCCAGCCCGCTGCACCAGTCAACGGAATTCCACTCGCCCTCTTCAAAAAACAGTACCTGAGGCAGCGTCTTTGAAAACTTCTTAAGCTGACTCTGCGTAACCGTCACCTTGGTATGAGAAAGGCCTCCCGACAGAAACATCTCTGTCTTTATGCCGTCGTGGGTCTGAAAATATAAAGGCGCAGAGGTTACAGGCTTTCCGACAAAAACGGTTTTCCCCTCTTCATGTGTATAAGTATAAACATCAGCTGTGTGAATAACAGGCTCCGCACCTTCATATCCCTTGATTACAGTAATGGAAGTTCCCTCTTCACTATTGATATCAGAAGTCATTTCCACTGCCTGATCCCAGCTGAAGAAAAATCCTTCTCCGCTTTCAAAATGCTGGGCTGTCGTAAAATGATACTCCTGTACATACGACTTATAAAAACTGCCGTCCTTTGTACAGGAAACCCATCGTTTCAACGGTCCGTCCTGAACCAGAATCTGATACCTGCCGTCTTTTGTAACCATATAGCAGTCTATCCGCGGATTCCCCGCTTCATCGGTCACCTCACTCCAGCCCGACGGTCTTTCGATTTCCGGCACTCTCTCATAGAGAGGATTTCCGTTTTCATCGGTTTTCTGCTGTCCCGTTTCTTCATCAATCACAGGGTTCGGCGGCAGCGGAAGCACTTTTACTGCCGTAATATCCTCCGTTCTGTAATCACTGTGTACACCGGAAAACTCTTCTCCCGTTTCCGAATCAAGACGATTCATTCTTACTCTGTTTCCGCCGTCATAGTTCATTGTCACAAAACCGACTTCAAGTTCTCCCGACTTTAGAACCGGTTCAGTAATCGGAATTTCATCGGTGTAATCATCGCTTTCAGTAATTTTTTTCACATGGATGTCCGTATAATTAAATCCGCCTCCCGCATAATTGAGCCGATAGGCTATGGTATATCTTTCAGTCAGCTTCCGCTCTTCGTCGCGAACTGAAAAAGATTCTTCATAAGATGCGCCGCCGGCTGCTTTTACCGTATAATCCGTCACTGTTTTATTTGTACTTCCCGCAGCTTTCTGCGAAATTCTCCTGATTATATCCCCACTTTCAAGGACGGCTTCCCATACTTCTTTCGCATTTTCCGTATCCGCATGATCTCGGGAAACTTTTTTCAGCGCAATTTCACTTTCGTCTTCTTTCCAAAAACTCTTTACCGGAATGACTCCGTCTGAATATACAATATCCTCTGCTGCATATATTTCGAATTTACTTCCCGAAAGCAGACTTTTTCTGTAAACCGGCGTCCATATGCTGTGCCCGCCGTACTTTCTTTCATTCCAGCCTGCGAGGCTCTGTCCCTCTTTTACGATTTCCAGCTTACCCTTTGCCGGATTATTGGGCATATCTATCACTGCATAATAAATGATATAGTCGTCGCCGTCCACATGAGGAGACTGTTCCAGTACTGTAAATCCATAAGTATTGTAAACAGTCTCACTGTCTCCCTTAAATTTTTCTACCTTTTTCCCGTTACGGTCCCGAACCTGTACGGTTTCCAGAAAAGACGCCGGCGGTTTCACAGTCTGTCCCTTATGGTCGATAATCTTCACACTTCCCATATCTGCAACCGTTCCGGTTCCCTTTTCGTCATATCTTCCGACATAATAGCCTTTAGGAACTACCAATTCCTCAATCTCATAAATACCGTATTCGATATCGTAAGGAAGTATAATCTCACCGTTTTTATCTGCATAAAAAACATAATTCTGATTTTCATCACTGTAACCGCTTCCGTTAGGCAGATAATCATTATAGTTTTCAGCAGAAGTCGGATCACTTAAATCCGGATTTCCTTTATATCTGATTCTGAAAGCCGTCCGCTCCGAATCCCATCTTACTGTCTTCCCTGTTTCACTGTTGGTCTTAATAATTTTTATACGGTTGGATTTCATTTTATTATTGATTTCCCGTGAAATCAGCTTTTCATCCTCAGATACTGTAATCTCAAAGGATTCCAGAACATAACCATCCGCGTCTGCGTCGATTTCACTGACAATATAAGTTCCGTACGGCAAATCCAGAATTTTAATCTGTCCTTTGGAGGATACGGTAAGAGGATTGTTCGAATCTGCGGCAGTTCCGCTGTTATCTCTTGTTACACGATAAGTATTTGCAAATTCATCATAACCTGTCTCCCCTTTTCCTACTTTTACAACACGAATATGGGGATGCGCTTCGAAACCTCCGGATTTCAGCTGTACTGTCCATTTTGACTTTGTGCTGTAATCCTTGATGCCATTGTCACTGTTTTCCTTGTCGGTAAAAGGATTTTCATCATCCTTGGTTTTGATAATCTGAAGCTTCCCTCTGAAGAGATCATTGACATAAGCCCGCTCTCCCTTATCGTCTTCCATTGACAGAGGTATGTCTGTATCGATAAGCGCTTCATCGGTTACAGTCACTTCGCTGCCGTCCTGTCCGATATAAGTAATCTCATAATCCGGTCCTTTCGGCTGATCTGTACAGACTGCCCTGTAGCGAATCGTTCCGTGTTCCCTTCTCCCGTCTCCTGTTCCGCTCTGCTGCTCGGAAAATCTTCCCTCCGGCACCTTCGTTTCCTCTGTATAAACAGTCTTTTCCCCGGTGTAAATGTATTCCGTGTACAGAAGCTTTCCTTCTTCATCATAGTGAGGGACCGCTTCCTTTTTCAATTGAGAAATATCTGTCCACGGCACGAAATAAAACGGGCTTTCACTGCGTCCGTTGACATCAAGCTGACGCAAATCCTCCAATTCTCCATCTATAAAAAGTGAGATTTCGCTGTCCAGCGCAGCATCTCCCATTCCAGTTTCCGAAGTGCCTCCGCTGCTGTCAAATCCCGGATTCTTATCTCTTTTTTCCACATCAAAGGTGAAGGACGGCAGCTTCGGTTCGGGTGCGGTTCCTTTCTCAGATTCTGTTTCCTCTGAAGCTGTCAGCTTAAAGTAAAAATGAACAGGGTCATCTGCACCCGTAGCCAAAGTCTGATAATGCGTTCCGTCATTGGCATTCCAAGTAAGAAGATCGTGCCTGTTTATCTGCGGTACTCTTTTTTGTCCGCGAAATATTTTTCCGTCCCATTCTTTCTGATCCATGGAAGTTTCAATGACATATTTGTTTGTCTTTCCCTGCCGCCGAATATGAATCTTTTTATGTTCCTGCGTATTTTCCGTATTTTTCTGCGCCATAACCATTAAATCCTGCAGACAGTTTCTGCTGTCTGTCAGTACCTGAGACTTCCAAATTCCGCTTTCCTGATCGTAAGTCATTTTAACTGGCATCAGACCGCTGTCCTTTTTTCTTGCAAAAGACGGAACGGTTTCGTGCTTTATCATCTGCCTCAGCATAGCCTGATAGATTTCGCCCGCCTTTCTGCCTTTTACGATAGAATAAAAGTAATCGGGCCGGGTAATGCCGTAACTCTTTCTGCCGCCTGCCGCAGAAGTTCGAAGTCCCTGCTGGTATTCCCAAATCAGTGCCTGTGTTGCCGCATACCAGTCGTCTAAGTTTGCTCCCTTTACGCCGAGCAGTTCTTCCATATCGGATTTTCGCGAATCCGGCTGTCTGCCGTACAGCAGTGAAAGAAGAATTCCCCGCTGTACACTTTCTGAATACAGGCTGCCTACAAAGGGACTGTCTTTCCACTTTTCTGCCGTATATCTGGTGTTTCCCGATGCCGGATTTCTGACATTCTGCTCAAGACAGTAAGCAATTTTCGAAGAACCTCCGTTTATCGCCTTTACTGTATAGCTGTGAATCGGCGTCTGCAGAGAATAGCAGTCCTCCTTCTTCCAGCCGGTACCTGTACTGTTGGGCCATCTGTTTGTATATTTTGACCCGTGGTGATAAAAATACCGGTTCCCCCGCGAACTGTCGTCACTGCCCTTCAATGACGCTCCCTGCGAAAAATAGACCTTTGTACCCGGTCTCCACTCCACTGCCGCAAAGACATCAGAGGGAACAAGTGATACAAGCATCATAAAGATTAAAGTCAAAGCAGCATACTTTCGTATGATTTCAACACGCTTTCGCTGATACATAAATTCCTCCTTTAATTTTATATAAAAGGTATGCGAAGCTTTTTCCCCGCTCCGCATCTTACGCCACTCGGCGTACCTTGCAAGGTCTTGTAAAAGAAAAACGGGTGCACCCTTTATGCATCCGCTTTCAATTTCGATTTCGATTTCAAATCCTATTTTATTTTCAGTTCTAATTCCGGTTTTGATTTTAATTTTGAATTTGAATTTGATTCTACATTGTCACCAAAATCTATACTCTTATTAAATTCCATTTTAAGTAATTTCTGTATCTAAATTACATTTATTTTATGATATCACTTTAACACATAAGCAATTCCCCGTCAAGTTCCTTTTTGAAATTTATTCGAAGTTTTCTGCGGCGGGAATCACAATGCTGTCTCTTCTGATATAAACTTCTGCCATTCCTTTCTCACCTGCAAAAAATCCGAAAAGGTATTCTGAAATCAACGATATGCTTTTACTCCGAAGATTATAATACTGCTTCTTCGAGTATCCAAGCTTTTTATACAACTCGGCTGCCTCCAGATCCGCAAATACAGGGTCCATATAGGCAGTCCGAAGAAGTCTTCCGTATTCCTTTATCTTTGCAGATTCAGATTCCTCCATCATAGACACTGCCTGCTCTAAAAGTTCCGTCATTACTGCTGTAAGGTGAAGCTTCCCGGAGGATGCGTAATCTCTGCACCGTCTGCCTGCAAAAGACTCCTGACCTGCCTCAAACAGCAGGTAATAAATGTCAGCCTGAGTTCCTGTCAACAGCCTGTCGGATCGACCGCCTTTTTTCCTCGGCACATATTCATATTCACCTTCGGATTCTGCAAAACGGAACTTTCGATTCTTCTGAAGAAACTTCAAATCCAAATATCGCTGCAGACAACGCTGCGCAATATAGTAGCCGTCGCCGCCCGGTCTGTGAAACTGTTCAGATGCCTCCTCGTAAACTCTGATGGCAGAAGCCACCTGAGCAGCATTTCCCTTCTCAAAAAGATTACCGTTAGTTCCAATATACTCTGCCGTATACTCCTCTACCGGAATATATCCTTTTTCTCTGAGATTTTTGTCCATTTTTTCATCCATACCTACACCATACTTTCTTTTCAAATATCTTCTGCAAAAATACTGTTCTAAAAGATACTTCAAATTTCCTAAAGACCGTGTATATAATGAGTATCCCCATTATATACACAGCCGATATACGAATCAATAGGCTTGTAACTTTTTGATACTATATTGTAACTATTTGATACTTTTTTGTACAAGGCTGTGCTTCTTCACCTAGATAACCATAACGTCAAAAACTCCTTCTGCTTGTACCACTCCTTGCTCGACAGTTCACCGAACTGTCTCGCTTTACAGTCGTGCCCGAGGGTTCAAGTCC
>CALBGO010000090.1 GCA_937894585.1 uncultured Eubacterium sp. | reverse complement strand
CGTACGCACGGTGGTGTGAGAGGACGGGAGTTAGTCGCTCCCTCCTACTCGATCGGTGCGTTCCTCGGGCACATACTTTAACGGGTGAATTTTCAAAGCGGGCTCTGCCGCGGGAGGTGTGCAGCTCGAAAACGCAAAGAGGGGTTCGTGAGGCGGGATGTATAGCGGATAGTATATGGGGAACTTCCTGACTTACGGATAAATCGCTAAATTCTCGGAGCATTCTGTCTGTGATTTTTCCTGCGAGACGAAAAGAAAAATGCCTGTTTCCCGGTGAAAGCGACGAGGGAATGTTTCGGATCTGCAAAAGGCGGGAAATGACACATTCTGTTAAGATAGGAAGGGCACTGAAAAAGTCTGATTCATCAAGAAAGAATTAGGCTTTTTCAGTGCCCTTTAATACTGAGGGATTGTGTCATTTTGCAATTTATATAACGGTAGTTTCTTAACTGGTAGTGGGAGGATTGACAGAAGAATGCGTTTATATTGAAAAGCGGGCAGAAGAGAATGAATTTATATTGGAAAAGCGGGAAAATCCGTGTAAAATATAGTTACAGTTAAGTGAGAAAGGATTTTTATTATGTCATTTGCAACAGAAACAAAAAATGAGTTGTCCAGAATCGAGCCGGCGAAGAAGTGCTGTATGCTTGCGGAGATTTCCGGTTTTCTCAGAGTCTCGGGAAGCCTGCGTCTTGCAGGAGGCGGCAGGTTCAAGATTGTCATTACCACGGAGAATCCGGCGGTTGCAAGACATTATAAAAAATTGATTAAAGAATACTTTCAGGTAGATACGGAGCTTCTTGTTACAGAAGCCCAGGGACTGAAAAAAGGCCATGCCTATATGCTTTCCATCGGACCGGAGATGCGCAGTGAGCAGATACTGCGGGAAACAGGCATTTTACTGGTTCGCGAGGGCAATAATTATATTTCCGACGGTATTTATGACGGTATTATCAGAAGCAAATGCTGCCGCAAGGCTTATCTGCGCGGAATTTTTATGGGAGCAGGTTCGGTCAATGATCCGTCAAACAGCTACCATCTGGAATTTGTCTGTGCCAGCAGAACGCTGGCAAACGATTTGAAGAAAATGATCAACTCTTTTGTGGATTTATCGGCGAAAGTCGTCGCCCGCAAGGACTCTTTTATAGTTTATATGAAAAACTCCGAATACATCAGTGATACCCTTGCGATTATGGGAGCCAGCAGTCAGGTATTCGCTTTTGAAGATGTGAGAATCAAGAAAGGGCTTGTCAACGATGCGGTGCGGATCACAAACTGTGACAACGCCAACACGGACAGAGCCCTTGATGCTGCGGAAAAGCAGATTGCGGCGATTCGGAAAATCGAAGCGGCAAAAGGTCTTGACTGGCTCCCGGAAAAACTTCGCGCCGCAGCGCAGCTGCGCTTGGAACACCCGGAAGCCAGCCTGACGCAGCTGGGCGAGATGATGGAGCCGCCGATGAAAAAGTCCGGCATCAACAACAGACTTCGGAAAATCGATGAGATAGCCGCGAAATTATAGTTTTTTTACCGCTTAGCCGAAAAATCGACCGCTTACCCGAAAGTTGTGGAAAGCGCCGGGCGGCTGTGGTACGCTATAGGAGTAAGAAATGAGAATCGGAATATGTGACGATGTGGAAAAGGAACTGCGCGAAACAGAGAGCTGGTGCAGGCGGTATTTTGAAGAAACCGGTCAGAAGGTGGAGCTGTTTTGTTTTGTCTGCTGGGAGGAACTGAAAGATAAGGATTTGGATTTACTGCTGCTGGATGTGGAGATGCCGGAACTTGACGGGATTGCCATCAAAAATACCCTTGATGACGGGGAGGGACCTTTGATTGTTTTTGTTACCGGCTACGACGAATATATGCCGAGAGCTTTCGGGAAGAATGTAATCGGATTCGTGCAGAAGCCTATCGAAGAGTTTGATATTTTTATGAGCCTGAAAAAAGCGGTTCGCCTGATCAATGCGGGAAAACTTGTCGGATTTGAAGACGGCACGGAGATTTCCAGTGAAAAGATTCTGTATTTTTCTGCAGATCACCGTTATACCAAAGCGGTGCTGGCAGACGGCAGGGTGAAAGCCGGCCTGTCAAAGCCTCTTGGCGTCTGGGAGAAGGAACTTGCGGATGTGTATTTTATACGGATTAACCGCTCACAGCTGGTAAACTGCAAGCATATTTTCGACCTTACGGTAAATACGGTGAAACTGACGAGCGGGGACATTCTGCAGGTCAGCAGAAGAAAAGGGGCGGACTGCCTGACGAAATTCGCAGAATATGTCCACAAATACGGCTCACACGCATAGGAGGAATGGAATATGCTGTTGGTAGTAATGCTCATACTCATGTTTGCTAATTTGGTGATGCTGTTGAAAGGAGTTTTGGGCTATGATTTCCGAGACAATCGTATTATGGTCATAGCAGGGGCTGCTATGATTATGTTGTATTGGTGGCTGGAGATTGCACCGCCTGATTGGGGTATCTCTCTGTTTTTTCTGCGGTTGTGCATAGAAGGGGTTGGAACTTTACTACTATTTGCAGGGAAAAAGTGGAACCTTTTCTTTAGTGGGGTTGGAATGTGTGTGCTGTTTGAGGAAATGATCCAAGCCTGTCTAGGTGCAGCTATTTTAATCAGAGGCGGAAGAAATATTATAGATATTGATTGGGGACTGGTTATGATTGCTGCGCAGTTGTTGATTGCCGCAGTACTGGTTTTACTTTGGGTGGTGTTTAAAAAGAACAGAAAAGCTATCAATCGAAGTTTTGAGAAATTGAATTCATTGGTGCTGGGTTCATTTATTTTGACTTATCCGGTATTCTATTTTAGCCCTTGGAGCAGTGGGGAAATCGAATATATTGGGGAGATTGTTCGAGGACAAAATCAAATAAAGAATGGGATTGTGTTTTTCCTTTTTATAGCTATGATGGTGCTGATTTGCATACAGATAACACAGCGAAGAGAACTGAAAAAAATGCTGCATCTGAATGAAAAGTGCATTCGGGAGCAGACGGAGCAGTATCGTCTGCTCAGCAATAGAGACAGGGAGCTGCGGAAGTTCCGCCACGATTACAACGGTCATATTATCGCATTGCAGAATCTGGCAGAGAGCGGCTCAAGAGAAGAACTGGTGCGGTATATAGAAGGACTATCCATGGCACGCAGCAGGTTTAAGCTGATTTGCAGCAACAATATCATCTGTGATGCAATTCTGAATCAGTATCTGTCGCTGTGCAGGGAGGCGGAGATTGAGCTGAAAGTAAAGGGGAATCTGCCGGATGGTCTGCTGATACCCGAAACGGATTTGTGCGTGATTGTTTCCAATGCAGTGAAGAATGCTTATGAAGCGGTGAAACAATGCAGTGATAAACGGAAGATACAGATTGAGTTCAGTAATACGGGGAATTTTGCTTCGATTCAGATTATAAATCCGGCAAAAGAGCTGCCGCTTATCAGAGACGGTGTATTTCAGACAACGAAAACGGATAGACTTAATCACGGAATCGGTGTGGAAAATATGCTGGAGGCTGCCGAAAAACACGGCGGAAAAATCACATGGACCTGCGAAGACGGCATCGTGATTACCGATATTCTACTGCGATGTAAAGAAAAATAAACAGAGATTGAAACCGGATGACAGAGTGTTATCCGGTTTTAAAATGCGCATTTTAGGTCAATATGCCCTGAAAATTTACCGTTCAGCCGAAAAATCGACCGCTCGACCGAAAGTTGTTGCATTTGGTTTTACAGAGAATTATACTGCAAATATAAATAATACTGCTGTGATAAAGCAGTAAATAACGGAGGACGAGATGAAAAAGAAATTAACAGTAACACTTTTGGCGGTGATGATGGTTGTAACTTCACAGGCGGCTGTATTTGCTGACACAGAGGTGGAAGTGGCTGAGGAAAAATCGAATACAGAAGCAGATCAGATGGTATCTGAAAAAATTGACGATGCTGTCAGAGTGCTGCAGGAGGAACAGCCACAGCTGCCAGTGGGTGCGGAATACGGTGTTTATGAATATGATTTGGGAGATAACTGTACTTTGCGGGTAGAGCTGCAGGACAGAGCAGAGGACAAAGAACAGCCGATGACGGTTAGACCGATGGCAACCTCTGGTTCTGCCAATGTATGGAAGGAGTATGGAAACAGATACTTTACAGCGAAGGCAACTGTAGCTTGCGGTAGCGATGTTATTACTTTATCATTAGAAAATCACTATATGCTATCAGTAAATGGAATTGATGAACGGTATGGAACCCCTGATATGGGTGGTGTTGAAATGAGCAGAGTGGAAATGGATTCCCCTGTTATATCAAAATCCACGGCTAGAAGCGTTAACAGTGTAGCATCTATTTATTGCAATTTTGCTTGTAAAGCCGGTATAAGGGCGGCACAGAAATACAAATTGAATACAACAGTAAAATATCTGAAGCACGATAAAGCAGGGAAACGGCTGCAGGTACAGCAGGCATGGAACCTGACGAAAGTATCATAATGTAAACTGCGGGTATTGGGAACAGAGGTTATAAAAAAGGGATTTATCAGTTATAGCTTGAAGTTAAGCCTTTGAAACGGAGGACAGACCGATGTGGAAGTAAGAAGCAGTAAACTGCAAAAGAAAAAGAGTTTTCAAAATCAAGTCGTAGCGTAGGAACTATAACAAGAAATTAAGAAAACTCTATAAAAAGATTATATCGCCTGTGAAACTCAAAGTCAATTTGATTTTGAGATAAAGAAAGGGAATAAAAATGGGAAGAAAGATGAGTAAATATATGAAAAAAGGAATGAGTATCTTTTTAGTAGTCATTATGATTTTAGGAACAGGAACAAATATTCTTGTTTTTGCAAACGATGTAGATGCTCCGCAGGATTTACTGCTGAATACAAAAAATGAAATGGTTTTACCTTCAATGTGCACGAGAGAAAATGTTACCGTGGATTTTCCGGAAGAGATACAGGGAAGCAAATTGGTTTTGCAAACTGAGAGGGGAATAGTGTATCATGAAAACTCGAATGTAAGATTAAGCATACAATCTATAAAAACGAAAGAGGGAGGAATCAATTTGGCCGGAAATAAAATGGAAGTATCTATAGAAAGAGCTTCTGCTTCGAAAAAGTATTCCTTTAATTTTAATCTGCCACCAGGATACCGCTTAATTAAATCGGAAGACTATTATGCGGAGTTACAGAAGGAGAATGAATTCGACGAAGGTGAGTTAATAGTTCCAGAAATTGGGTGGATTTATGTTTTAAATTATCAAGGCGAGATTGTTTCAGTAATTGATCCTGCAAAGGCAACGGATGCAAAGGGTAAATTAGTGGACACTAGATATGATATTATGGGAACAACTCTTGTACAATATGTGGATTTTGGTAATGATTCCAGTTTCCCAATTAAAATAGGCTTGACATCTACAAAACCAGAGAATCATAAACTTAGAACTGAAACTCATAAGATGACTTTTAGCCATTCAGTAATCGGAGGATTATCTTTCGCATCCGGGACAACATCAAAAGTGCTATCAGATGCTTCCAAGAAAAAGATTGAGGATGCTATAGTGAAAAGACTTGGAACTAAGGTCATACCGATTATAGGCTGGGCTTCTTGGGCAATTACAGGTTATGCAACGGTTCAAGATTTAAGAGGATATGACTATACAGATGTTGTTTTTACATATGATGTATGGGCTATTTATAAGCATCAAGGCGGAAGATGGGTGCAAGGTCGCCAATATAAGAATGTAAAAATTAGTGTGGATATCAGATAGGGGAAAATGAAATGGATCAATCAATTGTTACATTGACATTCTGTATACTTGCGGAACTAGTCTTAATTTCAGAAGGGATTAAGCGCTATAAGATAAAAGAGTGGGATAGCCGTATGCTAAAATCATTAGACTATTTCAGCATCTTTGCGGGAATTCCGATATGTATTTTTACTGTATGCAGGTTAATTTATCTTTTAATTGGATAGATTGAAGAATTTGTATAGATTTCCGTTTATTTCTTTCTCGTTGCGTTTTGGGATAAAGGGGAGTATACTAAAACGAAATAAGAGTCTGAAAATTCGTATTCCTCATTGAATGTGAAATTGCGGGGCACAGGCGACGGGTACAGCAGAAATAATGATTTGGGGGGTAATTATGAAAAACAATAGATATGAGGCGTGGGTAATGACAAAACGAAGATTGATAGCTGTAAGTCCGGTGGCTTTACTGTATTTTATATATATATTTCTGAAAGACTTTGGAAAATGGGAAAGGGTTATAACTGAAACGGCTGCATTGCTGGTATGCACAGCTGTGATTGCATTTGGTTGTTTTTTAATTTGCTATGTTATAGTAAAAAAGAAAAGTGACAGATTAAGATAATTATAAAATGACAGCTTTGTTAACAGCGTGGAGCATATTTTCTTTTGAATTACGTTCTATTCTGTTTTCATAGTATCATATATGGAAAAAATTTCTATATTTTGACCGTTTATTGAAAAAAATGACCGTTTATTTCTTTCTCGTTGCCTATTGGGGAAAAGGGGAGTATACTAAAACGAAATAAAAGTCTGAAAATTCATATTCTGTATTGAATGGGAATTTGCGGGGGACAGGCAGCAGGTACGGCAGGCTTGGAACCTGACAAAAGTATCATAATGTAAACTGCGGGTATTGGGAACAGAGATTATAAAGTAAAGGAGATATGAGATGAAAAGGAAATATGTAAGACTGATATATTTCATCATCGCGGTATTATTCTGCCTGTTAGCGGCTTTGTTATACTGCACCGTTTCTAACGGAAAAGCATTTGATAAAGAAATAAACAATGCAGAGGAAATTTTTCACGGCTCCTTCACATCGGAAAAAGGCTGGGCGAATTGCATCAATCCGCCTACAGGCTATAATATGAGCATTTCTCTTTCGAAAGAAAATATAGGATATGACGAAAAAAATCTGATTTTTGCAGATAATGAAAAGGGAACGGGTGCGAATTTTAATTCATATTACATCAGGCTTCCGGGAGATAAGGAATACAACGAAGAAACCGGTGAGCATGAAACTACATGGTATCTCTGTGATTACGACGGTGTCAGCAGCGTTATTTTATTCGATGAAAAAAATGAAGAAGTCGGACGCATAACCTATAAGCCGGCTCCGGAAAGCTGGAACGGGAAGCGAAGCCTGAACTATTACTGGATTCATAACGGCGAAGTGACACAGATTTACAAGCGGTCTTCCATGACTTATCAGGCGGGAAAAGGATACCTGAAAAGCCGCTATTATACAGGGGAATTTGAATAAATAACTTGCGTGGAGAAAGAATGAGGCAAGGTTAGAATAAAAGGAAAAATCAGCGTGGATATCAGACAGGGGAAAATGAAATGGATTAAGTTTTTTGTCGGAAGTGAACATTTATGAAAAGAATTCTAAGTTTTAGCTGCTGGTGTGTGTGATTTGCATACTTACCTTGGGAAGCGGCTGCAATCAGGAAAAAGCTGAACCGGAGAAAACCGTCAGCGAGGCTATGACTTATCGTCAGCTGGTTCAGGACTATGCCGAACGAAAAGGCTTATCGGAGGATCGGAAATTAAGGAGGCAGACTATGAACACCAAAATGATGAAATATATCGGAATTGCGGTGATGCTGGCGGCGCATCCTTTGGGATATCATTTGTTTTATTGGATTTTATTGGGACCGCTTGCATACAGTCCGTCATACGAGTATGCGGAAACCGCAGTTTTTGTCGGAGTCGGGATTTTGGAAATTTTCTTTGCAGGGCTGGCTTTGTTTGTAATGGGAACTGTTTTGGGACGAAAAAAGGATTAAAGTAATCGTAGGTTAAAAAAGATTAACGAGATTGGTGAATTATAGAGAAACTGTAATTACAGAATAAAAAAGTAAGCGGGAATGCAGTATGAAGAATCGGAAAAAGGGTATCGTTATTGTGGTGGCAGATATAGTGTGTATTGTAATATGGCTTTTTCTTGACCGAAATTGGGAAAGTATTCCGATGGGGTGCTTAAAGATTATTTTACTGATCGCTGTATTCTTCAGTTCGATAGAGGCAGCTGCGTGTCCTTATTGCAGGAAGGTTACAATACCGTTAATTCCGTTAAGACAAAATCAGGTGTATTGCCGAAAATGTGGTAAATACATTACATATTATTAAGTGCAGTCAGTGGCAGTGTGAGGTATGGATAAAAACAACCTTGCACTGCCCCTTTTTGTCGGGCGCTGAATTTCAGTGAAACAGTCGGCAGGCAGAATTTGAAAATAGCAGAAGGCGGAATTTGAAAAATGTAGAGGGCGGAGACTGAAAAAGCAGAAGACAGGAGCTGATAAGCACAGGCGGGGTCTGAAGGGAGGTGGAGGTAAAATCTGAAAAGTGTTACAGATAAATATAAGATGTTTATTTCTTTCCGACTCCAATCTGGAATTATGCGTTTCCCTGATATTTCCAAATATCCTGTCTGATACCTTTTCGCAGATTGCAGGGGATTTTTGAGCAAAAGGGAGGGGGTATATGGAGGCGTTGTGGCGAATTATCGATGATTTACAGTGAAAATTTGCTTAACGGTACCAATATTTTACTTAAAATAAATACAAAATTGGAATTTAATAGATTCTAAGGCGAAAATTAGTATTGGTATCCGCTTGTTTAATGGCAAAAACCTCCTGTAACATCAGAAATGAGGAGGAAGCAGGAGATTTTGGATGATAAAATAGCAAAATATACGGGGTATGGGTATGGGTCTATGGAGTCGGATATAGTGTAATTGCGGATTTCATCGAAGGCATAATTACAGAAGCGGTCACAGATTTCATCGCAGGCGCAATTGCAGACGCGGATACGAATTTCAGAGCAGACGCAATCGCAGAGGCGGCCACGGCTTTCATCACAGGCGCAATTGCAGAAGCAGTCACGGATTTCATCGAAGGCGCAATTGCAGAAGTGAGCACAGATGCAGGGCTGCCGAAGTCGGCGGTTCTGCTGCTTTTTTGACATTTTTCCATTCTGTCTGTTTTTTTGACACTGCCGGTATTGTGGCTGTGTTCCGCCGGTTTTCGAGCTGATATAATATTCAAATATAAAATCGGTGATTTTCCTAAAAAATGGGTATAATATACAATAAAGGTATTCTTAATACTTTTTAGAAATTATCACAAAAAGTCATATAAAAATTTGTTGATTCTAATAAAAAATAACTTGTTTATGCAGATAAAAAGGAGTATGATTATAATAGGGAAAAATTTTAATTTTTAGTCAGTATTAAGACGGGAGGTGAAGAAGCGGTGTTTGCCGAAGAATTAGCGAAGATTAAAGAAGCTGAAGCAAAAGCCGACGAACTTCAGAAAAAGGCAAAAGCAGAATCCAGAAAATCTCTGGAAGCCGCAAGAGTAAAAGCAGACCAAATTGTTGAAAATGCTGAGAACCGTGCAAAAGAAATGTATGATTCCATGCTGGCAGAGGGAGAAAAGATTTCCCGGCAGCAGTATGATTTGTTTTTAGATGAGACAGAAAAAGAATGTCGGGCTATGACGGAAAAAGCCGGTGCCGGCGAAAATAAGGCAGTGGATCTGATTGCAGAAAGGATTGTGAGCGGAAGTGTCAATAGTTAAAATGAAAAAAATGGCTGTCATAGGCCTTGACACTGTAAAAGAAAACCTTATATCCGATTTGATGGAACTTTCCGCTGTTCAGATTACAGACCAGAGCGCAAAGCTGACCGATGACAGCAATATCTGGCGGAGTATCGGCGCAAAGGACGGTGATGACAGTGCTGCGGCGGATTTGGAGCTGAAGCTGAATCAGACATCTTTGGCGCTGGAAACGCTGGGAAAGTACAGCACTGCAAAGAGTCCGCTGTTTACGACGCGCAGAGCGGTGAAAAAAGCCGATTTTGCGAAAACAATAAAGGGACGGCAGCAGATTTACAGCGATGTTCAGCATGTGCTTACCCTGAATGACAGTCTTCACAAACTGCGCGAAAAGGTCAATAAACTGTACAGTGAGCTTTCCTCCATTAAACCGTGGGTTGTTTATGATCTGCCTTTGGAGGTGCAGGCGACAGCATATACCAGAATCAATCTGGGCGTTGTGCCTTCGGCAGCGGATATGGAAACTCTGAAACAGAAGGTATATGACGGCAGAGAAGCTGTGGAGCTTCGTGAAGTCGGGCGGGACAAGGATCTGATTTACCTTGTGGTTATCGCCATGAAAGAACAGGAAGATGAAGTTGTTACCATTTTAAAACAGTACGGCTATACACCGGTGCCGTTTGCCGGGTTTACCGGAAGCACTTCCGATAATCAGGAACGGCTGGTTCGGGAAATCGGCGAAGCCGAAAAAGCCTGTGCGCAGACAGAAAAAGAAATCGGCGGCCTGTATCCGTTGGCACGCAGTATAGAGTGCCTTTACGACCAGCTTGTTATGGAACGCGACCGGGAAAAAGCGCGGGCAAACCTTTTGAAAACCGGCAGAACCTTTATGCTGGAAGGCTGGGTTCCGGTTCCGCGCATCGATGCGGTAGAAGAGCTGATAAAAAAATACGAATGCTGTTCTGCTTATGAAGAACCTGATGAAGACGAAAATGTACCGGTGCTGACCGAGAACGGAAGTCTGTCAGAGCCGTTTGAAGCGATTACCGATATGTACTCCAAGCCGGCTTATCGGGGTATTGACCCGACGGCGCTGTTTTCGTTTTTTTACGCCATGTTCTTCGGCATTATGCTCAGTGACGCGGGATACGGTATCGTAATTGCCGCGGCATGTTTCATCGTATTGAAAAAGTATGATCTGGAAGGTATGACCCGCCGCATGATTAAAATGTTTTTCTACTGCGGGCTTTCCACAGTGTTCTGGGGAGCATTGTTCGGCGGCTGGTTCGGCGATTTCATACAGGTGGCAGCCAGAGTTATGTTCAATAAAGAAATTACCGTGCCGGCTCTGTGGTTTAACCCGATTGCCGATCCGACAAGACTGCTCATATGGTCTTTGGTGTTCGGTGTAATCCACCTGTTTCTCGGTATGGGAATCAAGGCGTATATGCTGATTAAGCGGGGACATTTCTGGGATGCGGTCTTTGATGTGTTCTCCTGGTATATGGTAATTGCCGGGGCGGCAATGTGGCTTGCGGGCGGAGCTGTCAGCGAGGCTCTTGTAAAACCGGGTATGTATATTGCAATTGCAGGCGCATTGATTCTCTTTCTTACAGGCGGAAGAAACAATAAAGGAATCGGAAAGATTACAGGCGGACTGAGCGCGCTTTATGATATTACAAGCTATGTTTCGGATATTCTTTCCTACTCCAGACTGCTGGCGCTGGGACTTGCGACCGGCGTTATCGCAACTGTGGTAAATACTATGGGCTCTCTTCTCGGCGGCGGAGTTGCCGGAACTATTGTACTGCTTATAGTATTTGTTATCGGACATACTTTTAACCTGGCGATTAACGCATTAGGCGCTTTTGTTCATTCCAGCAGACTGCAGTATATTGAGTTTTTCGGAAAATTCTATGAGGACGGCGGCGATGAGTTTGAACCGCTTCGTAAGAATACAAAATATGTCCGTATAGAAAACGACTGAAATTAGGATGCAGCTGATTTGAATTGGCGGAGCAGAACCGGTTATAACAGTGAAATCGACGGAGACAGCCGGGCCGCAGAACCGGCAGGAGAACAGGTCCGGGGCGGAGCTTATGAGCGGATTTACGGCTGCGAAATCGACAGACTTAATGATATGAAGATGATATGGAGGTAAAAAATGATTAACGGAAGTGTTTTTGCACTGATGGGTGCAGCAATTGCAGCTTTGGCAGGTATCGGAAGTGCAATGGGTGTAGGTATTGCAGGACAGGCAGCGGCAGGCGTTTTGGCAGAAGACCCTAAGAAGTTCGGTAAAACTCTGATTTTACAGGCACTGCCGGGCACACAGGGTATTTACGGTCTTTTGATGGCGTTTCTGATTTTCATCAGAATCGGACTTCTGGGCGGCGGTATGATGGATTTGACCGTATCTCAGGGTCTGTATATTCTGGCGTCAGGTATTCCGATCGGTCTTGTGGGTATCTGGTCCGGTATTGCTCAGGGTAAAGCTGCTGCTGCAGGTATTATGCTTCTCGGAAAGCGTTCCGACCAGATGGCAAAGGGTATTATTTATGCCGCAATGGTAGAAACTTATGCGATTTTCGCACTTCTGATTTCCATTTTGATGCTGTTCAATCTGGGAATTTAATAAAAAAAGTAAGGGTGTGACAATATGAGCATAGAAAAGATTACATCAAAGATTACCTGCGATGCGGAACAGGCTGCAAGCGCAGTGCGGGCAGATGCTGCGGAAAAGTGCGATGAAATCATCCGGGCGGCAGAAGCAAAAGCCGAAGAGATTTTGGCGGACGGACAGCGCCGCGGTGCAGAAGAAAAGGAAAAACTGATTACAAGAAAAAAATCTGTTGCGGATATCGACGGTCGGAAAATGATTCTGGAAACGAAGCAGAAGTTAATCAGTCAGTGCTTTGATGCAGCCGCAGACAGAATCGTGTCTTTGGAAAAAGATCGTTATATTGCCTTTCTCACCGCCCTTGTCAAAAAGACCGGAGAGAAGGAAGGCGAGCTGATTCTGAATCCAAACGACCGCAGCCGTCTCGGTGAAGAGCTGATTTCGGCTCTCAATGCAGAAATCGAAGAATGCAGGATTACCCTTTCCTCTGAGACAAGAAGTATCAGAGGCGGGTTTTTACTGAAAAAAGGTCTGATATATATGAATGGAACAGTGGAAATGCTGATTGAAGAGGCGAGAGAGAAACTGGCCGGCGAGGTGGCTTCTCAGCTGTTTGGGTAAGGAGAAGATTCTATGGCAAAGCGAGAACATTTGGAATACACCTTTGCGGATGCGTACATTGGAAGCTTCTCAAAGAATCTGATGAACCGGCAGGATATGATGAGACTGGCTTCCTGTAAGGATATGAAGTCGGCAGAAGCGGTGCTTCAGGAGTTCGGCTACGGCGAAGCGAAAGAGCTTTATGACGGAGATATTGAATGGTTTATCAGAAGAGAGCAGAACAAGCTCTTCGATCTGATTTACGATACTTTGCCGGAGCGCAAGGAACTGGCTCTGTGCCTGTTTCCTTACGACTACCACAATGTAAAGGTATGTCTGAAATCCGAGTTTCTGGGAATTACGCCGTCAGAGCATCATCTGATGTCCAACGGAGATATTGACTGGAAGCATATGGTCGCTATGGTGCGGGACAGAAATTATGATTTTATGCCGGAGATTATGAAGCACGCAATTATGGAGGCTGTTGATCTTTTCGGCAGAAGCGGCGATCCTCAGGAAATCGATATCATTATGGATAAAGCCTGCTATAAGCAGATGCTTGCCGCAGCAGAAGAAACCGATGAAGAGTTTCTAATCGGTATTGTAAAACGGCAGATTGACATACTGAACCTGAAAACTTTCGTTCGTCTGCGGCAGATTGAAAAACCGTGGTCCTTCTTTCAGAAAGTTTATCTGGAAGGCGGCAACATCAGCGAGCAGTTTTTCATTTCATCCTATGAGGAGCCTTTTTCGCAGCTTGCGGATAAGCTGGCGCCTTACGGACTGAAAGAAGCTATGGCGGCAGGCGGTCAGGAACTGAAGGAAACAGGGGATTTTGCCCTCTTTGAGAGACTGTGCGACGATGCGCTGATGGAGTTTAATAAACAGGCGAAGTACGAGACTTTCGGTGTGGTGCCTATTGCGGGCTACTGGTACGCCAAGGAACTGGAAATCGACAATCTGCGTATTATTCTGACGGGAATTCTCATTGGAAGTACACCGGAAGAAATCGGTGAGAAATTGAGGGAGCCATATGTATAAAATAGGTGTAATCGGCAGCATTGACACTGTTCTGGGGTTTAAAGCCGTGGGACTTGATGTGTTTCACTGCGGCCGGGCTGAAAAAGCAAAGAAAACCCTTCATCAGCTGGCAAAGGAAGATTATGCGATTATTTATATCACAGAAAATCTGGCGGCAGAGATGAAAGAGGATATTGACAGATATAAAGACCTGCGGCTGCCTGCGATTATAACGATTCCGGGCAAGGAAGGCGCTACCGGTGAAGGTATGCGCAGTGTGAGCAAGGCTGTGGAACGGGCCGTCGGGGCAGATATACTGTTTGGAGGTGAAAAATAGATGAGTCAGGGAAAAATCGTTAAGGTTTCAGGACCGCTGGTAGTTGCATCAGGCATGGAAGACGCCGATATGTTCGACGTGGTTCGTGTAGGCGACCTGGGACTGATCGGTGAAATTATAGAGATGAGAGGCGATATGGCCTCCATTCAGGTTTATGAGGAGACTGCGGGAATCGGACCGGGAGCGCCGGTTGTAACTACAGGAGCGCAGCTTTCCGTAGAGCTGGGGCCGGGCCTGATTGAAACTATGTATGACGGCATTCAGCGTCCGCTGGAAGCTATGAGAGAGAAAGCCGGAGCCAATATCACAAGAGGTATCAGCGTTCCGTCTTTGAACAGAGAAAAGAAGTGGGAGTTTGTTCCCGTTGTAAAAGAAGGCGATGCGGTGGAGGCCGGCGATATCATCGGTACTGTACAGGAAACCGTCATCGTTGAACAGAAAATTATGGTGCCTTACGGCATCAGCGGCACCGTGGAATCCATCCGCGGCGGCGAGTTTACCGTGGAAGAAATTGTCTGCACCGTAAAGAAGGAAGACGGCAGCATTGCCGAGCTTTCCATGATGCAGAAGTGGCCGGTAAGAAGGGGCAGACCGTACAAAGAAAAACTGGTGCCTGAAATGCCTCTGGTTACGGGACAGCGTGTTATCGATACGATGTTTCCGATTGCAAAAGGCGGTGTAGCTGCGGTACCGGGACCTTTCGGATCAGGTAAAACCGTAGTGCAGCATCAGCTGGCAAAATGGGCTGACGCAGATATCGTGGTTTATATCGGCTGCGGCGAACGCGGCAACGAAATGACCGATGTACTGATGGAATTTCCTGAGCTTGCCGACCCGAGAACCGGCGAATCTCTGATGAAGAGAACCGTTTTGATTGCGAATACTTCCGATATGCCGGTAGCGGCTCGTGAAGCATCCATCTATACAGGGATTACCATTGCGGAATATTTCAGAGATATGGGATACTCAGTGGCTCTGATGGCTGACTCCACTTCCCGCTGGGCAGAAGCTCTTCGTGAAATGAGCGGCCGTCTTGAAGAAATGCCGGGTGAAGAAGGATATCCTGCTTATCTGGGCTCTCGTCTTGCTCAGTTCTACGAAAGAGCGGGCCGTGTGATTTCACTGGGTAAAGAAGGACGTCTCGGCGCACTTTCCGCAATCGGCGCGGTATCTCCTCCGGGCGGCGACATTTCGGAACCGGTATCTCAGGCAACACTTCGTATTGTAAAGGTATTCTGGTGTCTGGATTCTTCCCTGGCTTACAAGAGACATTTCCCGGCTATCAACTGGCTGCAGAGCTACTCTCTGTATGTGGACCGTCTGACAAAATGGTACGAAGAAAATGTCAGCAAGGAATTTCCGCAGCTTCGGGCTGAGGTGCTGATGCTGCTGCAGGAAGAAGCAGAGCTTAATGAAATCGTTCAGCTGGTCGGTGTAGATGCACTCTCTTTCGAAGACAGAGTGAAACTGGAATCCGCCAAGTCCATTCGTGAAGACTATCTGCACCAGAATGCATTTCATGAAGTGGATACTTACGCATCAATGAATAAACAGTATAAGATGCTGAAACTAATTTTAAGCTACTATCATCTGGCAAAAGATGCTGCGGGAAAAGGCGCACCGTTCGCACAGCTTGCAGGTCTTTCCGTCCGGGAAACCATCGGTCGTTTCAAATATGTGGAAGAGTCCAAGGTGGACGAAACTTATGAAGAAACTCTGGCGGCAATGAAGAAGGAAATTTCCGATTTAGTAAGCAAGGAGGCTGAAGACGATGATTAAAGAATACAAGACCATATCAGAAGTTGCCGGCCCTCTGATGCTGGTAAAAGATGTAGAAAATGTAACTTACGATGAGCTGGGCGAAATCGTTTTGCCGAGCGGGGAAACTCGTCTGTGCAAAGTGCTGGAAATCAACGGAAATGATGCTCTGGTGCAGCTTTTTGAAAGCGCGGCAGGTATCAACCTGAAGGAATCCTCCGTGAAGTTCCTCGGCCACGGCACACAGCTTGCCGTTTCTCCGGAAATGCTGGGAAGAGTGTTTGACGGTATGGGAAGAGCTGCAGACGGCGGTCCCGAAATTATTCCGGAAAAGAAACTGGATATCAACGGTCTGCCGATGAATCCGGCTGCCCGCGACTATCCTGCTGAATTTATCCAGACCGGCGTATCTGCAATCGACGGATTGAATACACTGGTAAGAGGACAGAAACTGCCTATTTTCTCTGCTTCCGGTCTTCCGCACGCGGATCTTGCCGCCCAGATTGCCCGTCAGGCAAAAGTAATCGGCGGAGAGAGCAACTTTGCGGTAGTCTTTGCAGCCATCGGTATCACTTACGAAGAAGCGGACTTCTTCGCTTCCGACTTCAGAAGAACCGGCGCTATCGACAGAACGGTTATGTTTATGAACCTTGCCAGCGACCCTGCGGTAGAGCGTATCGCAACGCCGCGTATGGCGCTGACCGCTGCGGAGTATCTGGCATTTGACCTTGGTATGCATGTGCTGGTTATTTTGACGGATATCACAAACTACGCGGAAGCACTTCGTGAAGTATCCGCAGCCCGTAAGGAAGTACCGGGCCGCCGCGGTTATCCGGGCTACCTGTATACCGACCTTGCAACTATGTATGAAAGAGCAGGCAGAAAGAGAGATCAGGAAGGTTCCATCACCATGATTCCGATTCTGACTATGCCGGAAGAAGATAAAACTCATCCGATTCCCGACCTGACAGGATATATTACAGAAGGACAGATTATTTTGTCTCGTGAACTGTACCGCAAAGGCGTGCAGCCGCCGATTGATGTACTGCCGTCTCTGTCCCGTCTGAAAGATAAGGGAATCGGCAAAGGCAAAACCCGTGAGGATCATGCCGACACTATGAATCAGCTCTTTGCAGCTTATGCCAGAGGCAAAGAATGTCTGGAACTGATGACGATTTTAGGCGAAGCGGCGCTGACGGATATTGACCTGATGTACGCTAAGTTCAGTCAGGAATTTGAGAAACAGTATGTTTCTCAGGGCTACGAAAAGGACAGAACTATTGAAGAAACGCTGAATCTGGGTTGGGAGCTTCTGAAGATGCTGCCGAAGAGCGAGCTGAAGAGAATCAAAGACGAATACATTGAAAAATATTTAGGGTAGGTGATTTTACATGGCAGAAAGAATGAATGTAAATCCGACCCGTATGATGCTGACTTCTCTGAAAAAGCGTTTGAAAACCGCAACCCGCGGTCATAAGCTTTTGAAGGATAAGCGGGACGAACTGATGAAGGAATTTCTGGAGCTTGCCCGTGAAAACGGTCGTCTTCGTCAGGAAGTGGAAAACCGTCTTGCAGATGTTTACAAGAATTTCTCCATTGCCAGCGCCATTATGAGTCAGGAGGTTATGGAGGAATCTCTGATGTTTCCGAAGCAGGGCGTTGTTCTGGAAGTAGGAAACAAGAATAATATGAGCGTCGATGTACCGGTGTTTGATTTTAAGACCACCGCCGAGGACCCGACCAATATTTTCCCTTACGGTTTTGCCCGTACCTCGGGAGAATTGGATAATGCGGTATCCGAGCTTGCAGACCTGTTTCCGATGCTGCTTGATTTGGCTGCGAAGGAAAAGGAAACGCAGCTTCTGGCTGCGGAACTGGAAAAGACCCGCCGCCGTGTAAATGCGCTGGAATATGTAATGATTCCTCGTCTTGAGGTGACGATTAAGTATATTCAGATGAAGCTTGACGAAAACGAGCGAGGCAATCAGACTCGTCTGATGAAGGTTAAGGATATGATGCTGGAGGAAGCCATCGCCGAAAAACGCAGAAAAGACGAAGAAGCGATGCAGCGGGCATAGCATTTGCTTCATAAGAAATTGCGCACATAAAAAATGATGCGGATATGAATGAAATGACACACTTGGCTTATATAGATAAAGCGTGTGTCATTTTTCTTTTCAGTTCGCAGGCGGAAATGACACAATGATTCTTTTTTTTAGCGTTTATGTCAAAAAAACAGAGATAAACCCTATCACACGCATGTTTTTTATGTAATATAATGGAATAAAAGTAAAAATAAGAGGATATGATAAAGGCGGCAGAGATGAAAAATGACAGGTTTGTATTGATTTTAGGGACAACCTGTCATTTTTGCAGTATATGGTTTTAGAGAAATGGCATAAGAGGTTCCTATATAGTGACAGTGTGTCATTTTTTCCATATTTAAAAAACAGCTGCGGATATATTGTGTTTACACAGCGTATTTGAAATCGACCCGGAAGCAATCAGCACATCTGACACCGACTCAGGCCTGCCGTTTTAGTATGAACTCGGACGCGTGTTCTTGACAACTTCGGCGGCAGTGATAAAATAGTAATGGATTTTTTAGAAAGGCAGCGAAAAGCATTGAAAGATACAGAATTTGCAAAAATTATGGAGGAGGTTGTTTCGGGCTCTGCAATGCAGCCGGAGCGTTTTAATCATCGCCTGGGACTTCGGCTTCTCGACTGCAGCAGGGAGGAGTCTTTTGTGGAAATGGCATTTACTGCGGGGCAGTGGTGCAGAAATCCCGGAGGCGGTGTACATGGCGGCGTGATTGCAAGCCTTTTCGATACGGCAACAGGTATGGGCGCGGTAGGACTGACAGGAATGAATGTAACGACTACCGACCTTTCCGTTAGCTTCCTCAAACCTTTTAACAATGAAGAATACATTTTTCATATCGATTATACGAATGTAGGTCGGCGTATGGTGCGGGGAATGGGCAAAGCATTTGACAAGGAAACCGGGAAACTGTGCGCGACCGCTATGGGCAGCTTTATGGTGATTGGCAGCAGGGATAAAGCTTTGCAGGTGTAATTGTCGTACAGCAGATACTTATGTGCAGGGGAGAAGAACCGCTTCTGAAGGGGAGCGGTTTTTGAGTGCGGAAAAATCAGCAAATCCGCTTGTTTCGCCGCAGTTCACCGAAGCCGAAAGACTGTCCGTAAGCCACCGCAGTCGAAAGTCAGAGTATCTTTGCTGTAAAACTTATGGTATAATTAAATATTAAAGAAAAATGAGAAAGTGAGAAATAGATGTTATACAGTGAAACGAATCTTGACAAGAGAATTCTGAAAGGGCTTGCCGAAATGGGTTTTGTGGAAATGACACCGATTCAGGACGCGGCGATTCCGAGGCTTTTGGCAGGCGGAGATATTATCGGTCAGGCTCAGACCGGCACCGGAAAAACGGCAGCCTTTGGGATTCCTATGATAGAAAATACCGATGTTAAGGCCGGATGTGTGCAGGGACTGGTACTGTGTCCGACCAGAGAACTGGCAATACAGGCGGCAGAGGAACTGAAAAAAATGGCAAAGTATGTTTCCGGGGTGAAGATTGCTGCTATTTACGGCGGTCAGGATATTGAAAAACAGTTTCGTATTCTCCGCGGGAAAGTTTCGATTGTAGTGGGCACGCCGGGCAGAGTGATGGACCATCTGCGCAGAGGAACTTTGGATCTTTTCGGCCTTCGTATGCTGGTTCTGGATGAAGCCGATGAAATGCTGAATATGGGCTTTCGGGAGGATATCGAAACCATTTGCGAAGACTTGCCGGAGGAACGGCAGACTGCTTTGTTTTCCGCAACTATGCCTGAGGAAATTTTGGAAATTACGCAGATGTATCAGAAGGATGCGGTGCATGTGCAGGCAGCACAGGAAGAACTGACCGTGCCGAAAATCAAGCAGAGTTTTTATGTGGTGAAAGGGAGAATGAAGGACACTTCTCTCTGCAGACTGCTGGACTATCTGTCTCCGAAGCGGGCATTGATTTTTTGCAACACCAAACGGAAAGTGGATGAGCTGACTTTGCTGCTCAAAGGAAAAGGTTATTCTGCGGAAGCGCTTCACGGGGATTTGTCTCAGCATCAGCGTGACCGGGTGATGACTTTATTTAGAAACGGAAAGCTGGAGCTTTTGCTGGCAACCGATGTTGCGGCAAGGGGTATTGATGTGGACGATGTGGATATGGTGTTCAATTACGATATGCCTCAGGATATGGAGTATTATGTCCACCGCATCGGCAGAACCGGCAGGGCAGGCAGAAGCGGAAAAGCTGTCTCTCTGATAACAAACAGGGAGCGGTACAAAATTGAATCTCTGGAGGAGTACTGCAACACCCGTATCAAAGAAAAAGAACTGCCGACCGCATCCAGCGCTATGACCGTAAAAGCTTATAAAAATGTATCGGAGGCTATCGAATACTGTAGGGGTAAAGATTTGACTCCGTATATGAAAATCGTATATAAGCGATGTATTGATGACGGAATGGATCCGTTGGAAGTTGCGGCAGCATTTCTGCGGCAGACTTTGGGCGAGATTGAGCCGGAGTCGGAGACGGTAAGTGGATCAAAACAGAAAGAACGGAAAGAGAAAAAGGGACGAAGCCGGAAAGAAGAGAAGGAAGCGGAACGCCGGGACAGATGGGAGAGCAGCGAGAAAGATGAGGAGAATATAAGAGGCAAGTCAGGAAAAAGCCGCCACAGCCGGAAGCACGAGCGTAACGGAGAAAGCCGGAGCAGCAGGGAAGGAAACTGCGGCAGGGATTGTTTTGCTGAAAAATCAGGCAGAGGAAAGAAGGCAAAGAAGCATAAGGATAAAGGAACCGGAAAGAAAGGTAAGAAAGATGGAAAAAGGGCAAAGAGTAACGATAAAAATCGAAGATATGACAAACGAAGGGCAGGGTCTCGGAAGAAGTAACGGTTTGGCTGTTTTTGTCAAGGGCGCAGTGGTCGGCGATACGGTCGAGGTGGAGCTGACCAAGGTAAAGAAGAATTATGCGTTTGGCAGGGTAATTTCGATGATTGAGGAGTCGCCTGCCAGAATCGAGCCGATGTGCGAATACAGCGAGCAGGGACTTTGCGGGGGCTGCCCGTACAGCAGTCTTTCTTATGAAGCGCAGCTTGCTTTGAAGGAAAAACAGGTGCGGGACAAACTGGTTCGTCTGGGCGGACTGGAAGAACCGGTTCTGCGCCCGATCATCGGTATGGAGGAACCTTTCAGATACAGAAACAAAGCGACTATGCCTGTCTGGACCGGCGGTATTATTACCCGAAAAGGCGGTATTGTGGAGAATCTGGGAGAGGCTGCAGTGGGCTTTTATAAAGCGAAAAGCCATGAGGTAGTGGACTGCTATGACTGTCAGATTCAGTCTATGCCGGCCATGGCTGCGGCAGAGGCCCTGCGTCAATTTATGGAAAGTGACAATATTACTGCCTACGATCCGAAATGGGAGAAGGGTCTGATGCGGCATCTGGTGGTAAAGACGGCTCGCGGCACCGGTGAGGTGATGGTGGTGCTGGTGATTAACGGTAAGGGAATCCCTAATCACAGGAAACTGGTGGAGATGCTGGACGATTATATTTATAATCTGCCGCCTTCAGAGGACGGCGTGGAATACAGTCTGGAAAGTGTGGTACTCAGCATTTGCAAAGGGAAAAACGGCAATCTGCCGGGCAGCGTGATGGGCGAAGAACTGATTACCATTGCAGGAAAACCTGTGATTCGGGAACAGGCAGGCGGTTTGGAGTTTGAGATTTCTCCGCTGTCTTTCTATCAGGTGAACCCGGTGCAGATGGAACGGCTTTATGCAAAGGCTATAGAATATGCGGAGCTTTCCGGAACCGAGACTGTGCTGGATTTGTACTGCGGCGTGGGAACCATCGGTCTTTTTGCAGCGCGCAGTATGGAAGAGGCGTATATGGCAGAGCATAATGGTCAGCTTGATTATGATAAGGTTGGAAGGGTGCTTGGTATCGAATCGGTGAAAGGTGCGGTGCTGGATGCCAATCGTAATGCTGTCATCAATCATATCGTAAATGCGCGATATGTATTGGGAAAAGCGGAGGAAGAACTGCCGAAATTAGTCAGCGGCGAGGATTTGAAGGATGAAAGTCTGCGTGTGGAACATGCGGATGTGGTGATTTTAGATCCGCCGCGAGCAGGCTGCGATCCGCGGCTTCTGGATGCAGTAGCGGAAATTTCTCCGGAGCGGATTGTGTATGTGTCCTGCGATCCTGCCACCCTGGCCAGAGATGTGAAGTATTTGGGAGAAAAAGGGTATAGATTCATAGAAGGAACGCCTGTAGATATGTTCCCATGGGGCGTGCATTGTGAAGTAGTGACGAAACTGGATCGAGTAAATGAAGTGTGAAATGACATTTGAACAAATGAAAGAAAAAATATATAGTTATTTGAGACGAATTGGAATGATTTCTGATTGCTTTGAACTTTTTGGCGAATGAAAATCGTATGACTGCCTAAAAAATCGGCGGTCTTTTATTTATTCTGTGTCACGAATTATATTGCTTAACTTGGCTGTATTGTAGAAAAATAGGATTAAACACGAAAGGCAGACCGAGTAGTGCGTGAGATGATGGGATTGTAATGCAAATTTTTTCTGTGCATATTGACCTGGTTGCATAAAATGGATATAATATGGATAGAATAGTACTATCCGATATACGAGAAGGAGAATTTGTTATGAATATTCGTCCATCCGCAGCAATCCGCCAGAATTACAACGATATTGCTGACATGTGCAGAAAGACTGCAGAGCCGGTTTTCCTTACCAAGAACGGCGAGGGAGATTTAGTCGTTATGGATATTGAAACTTATAACCGCAGGGAGAAAATGCTGCAGCTGCGTGAGGAACTGCTTGCCGTAGAGGAAGACAGGATGCGCGGAAGCAAAGGCTACTCTGTTGATGAAGTCGCTGCGATGATGCGTAGTGCAATCAAGGAGGCGGCAGGTCATGGAACAGCAGAATAAATACCATGTGATTGTATCGAAACGGGCAACGCAGATGCTTGTTTCCCACGCTGCATTTCTGGCACAGGTCAGCTCAGAAGCGGCAGAACGACTGACAGCCGAATTTGAAAAGGCTGCAAATTCATTAGAACTGATGCCACAGAGATGTCCGAGGCTCATAGGGGAATATATCCCAAGAAATGCCTATCGTTTTATCCTGTTTGAGAAACGCTATATGATCATATTCCAGATAGCAGACGATATAGTTTACGCTGATTATGTGGTGGATTGCAGGCAGGATTACAGTTGGCTCATTCGATAACAACAAAATAATTTTCAGAAATCGTCACTTGCAGTTGGTGGCGATTTTTTTTATGCCTAAAATTAGCCAAAAAAGAATGGATGACAGCAAAATATTTGAAATAGGAGATGCCATTTCTGGATTGTTGTATATCAATTGTTATCATTATATTTTTTAATTACCTAAGGCTGTAAATACGAATAGAAATTTCCGTACTTCTTTCACTATTCCCTGATAAAAATAGCGATTTTGCAGGAAATAGGCAAAACAAAAACAGCGATTTTGTATTACGGGGAGAAATTCCATATTCAAAAGAAATAATTGCAATCTGCTGCCGACATCTTTTGCGGCGAATGAAAATCGCAGGACTGCCTGAAAAATCGGCGGTCTTTTATCTATGCATCCATACTGCGAATAGTATTGCTTAATACAGCTGTATTGTAGTAAAATAAAATTAAATTCAAGATGTAAGCCGGAGGCAGATTATGGGTTTGATAGAAACTGCAAGTGGAAACTCCGTATGGAGAGGAATGGATTATTACGAACAGAAAAAAGTAATTTCATGGGAAAAGACCGGAGAAACCACATACAGAGGGATTGTAGCAGGAAATAATGGGAAAAAATATACAGTTGAAATTGATAAAAGTCATCCTCGAAAATCGACTTGTAATTGCCCTTTTGCTGAAGGGCGCAGGGTTGTCTGTAAGCACATGATTGCGCTGTATTTTACTGCGGAACCTGAAGCGGCTGCGGATTTTCTGCGGCAGGTTGCGGAATGGGAAGCAGAAGAAGAGGCGCAAGTGCAGCAGCATTATGAGGATTTGAAAGCGTATGTAAACAGTCTTTCCAAAGCGGAACTTCGGACACAGCTGTATGATTCGCTGCTTAGAATAGAGGAGCTGGAAGAAGAAAGACATCACTTCTGGTGATAAGATATAAAATGAGTTATAAAGAGAGTTTGAAAGCGAGGCAGTTTTATGGCCAGAATGTCGATGAAGGAAAACAAGAAACCATATCAGGTCCGCAGGGAAGAACTGGAGCTTTCCAGAGAAAAGGCCAGCGAACTTTTGGGCGCTATTCCGCCGGAGCGTCTTGCGCGGATCGAAAACGAAAAAGTGCAGCCGCATCCCGACGAAGTTCTGCTTATGGCAGAGGCGTATAAAATGCCGAATCTCTGCAATTATTACTGTGCCAATGAGTGTCCGATCGGCAGAGAATATGTGCCGGAAATCGAAATTAAGGATCTGTCGCAGATTGTTTTGGAAATGGTAGCTTCACTGAATTCTATGCACAGAAAGCAGGAGCGTCTCATTGAAATTGCAGCGGACGGTCAGATTGACGGTGACGAAATTAAAGACTTTATGCATATTCAGAGTGAACTGGAGCGGATTTCCATGACCGTCGAGGCGCTGCAGCTCTGGTCTGAACAGATGGTTGCCAATGGCGCCATCAATATGGAACTTTACAACAAGTACAAAGAACAGGAATAAAAACAGTTGAAAGCATAGCATAGAGGGTCATGCCGGAGCTGCCGCAACGTTGGTTTGTGACAGCAGGTTTTCGGCACCGCCCTCTATTTTGCATTTTTTGATAGGATAGGCAGGGGTATTTTGCAGAAATTGTTCTGTTATATCGGTGAAAAGAAAGGTACAATAGATTTATCAAAAGGGAAATTTGAGAAAGAGAGGTGAAGAGATGACCGCAAAAGAACGAATCTTGGCAATCCGGCTTCTTGAAAAAATGGAAGGCAGACCGGACATTGCACGAAAGATCGAGGTATCGGCAGGCAGTGCCGGAAGAAGTGCAGAAAGATAGATTTGTTCAAAAGGGGAACCGGGAAAGAGAGAATTTATTGCAAAAGGGTTTTAGGGAAACCGGAGAGACTGCTCAGGGAACGGGCAGTCTTTTGTTGTGGGTAGAAGCAACACATGGTAGAATAAAAGAGAAGACAATCAGTTGAACAGGAGCAGATCATGCAGAATTGGAAACGTTTTTTTCAGAAACACATTTTAGAGCGCGGATATGATTATTTTGAAACAGGGTCGGTTTTATCCCTGGAAAAAACAGAGAACGGCTACCGCGCGGAAGTTGAGGGAACAGAATTTTACGAAGTTGAGATTGAAATGGAACGAGGAGAAGTAACGGATATGTTCTGCAGCTGCCCTTATGCAGAAGACGGTAATTATTGTAAACATGAGGCAGCGGTGTTATTTTTGATAGAGGGGGATTTTGACAATAGCAGGACAGATCCAAAAGCCTGCTCCGTTCTGATTTTTGAGGACCGGGAGAAAGAACAAAAAGCGCTTACGGAGGCAGTGCAGAAGATGACGCCGGACATGCTGCGGGAGTTTTTTATCGAAACGGCGCAGCAGGATGAGACCTTGAAAGAGAAAATTCTGCTGCAGTATGGAACCTTTGGAACCGAACAGATTGAGCGGCTTCGCACTCGGATTAAAGACATGGGCAAGGTATATAGAACTGCAGTCAATCAAATGCAGTTTTGGGACTGCGAGTATGACTGCGATTACGATGATGAATATGATTATGATTATGACTATGACTATGACTGCGATTATAATGATGGGTACGGCTCAAGGCACGACCTTGAAGCGGCAGAGTTTTCTTATGAACTTTGTGTTTTTTTGGATCGGTATATACCGGCTTTGCTGAAAAGAGGATTTTTTGAGGAAGCCTTTGAACTGACCAATTTAATTCTGCAGGAAAGCAGGGCTATGATTTTCGAAGAGTGTTATGGTGAAGCAGGCAGCGTGAAGAGCGCTGTTTTAAAAAACTGGCGGGATATTTTGTCAGGCTGTGATGAAAATGAGAGGCAAAAGATTTACCGGTATCTCAAATCACAGCGACATGGAGATTATGAAGATGAGATCAGTAATTTTCTGATTGAAGAGTTTCATGACAAAGAGGTGCTTGCAGAGTGTCTGCGGAAAATAGACCGGCTCCTGCGGAAGACGCAGAAAGAGCAGAAACAAAACCCACAGGGTTATGATCATTCTTTCTGCTTGATTTCCAGTCGTATGGATTTGATGAGAAAAGGCGGGTTCCCGGAAAAGGAAATCCGTGCTTACCGAAGCAAATATCGGCATCTTCCGGAGATTCGAAGGGAGGAAATCCAAGAGGTGCTGGAATGCAAAGACTATAGAAAGGCGATAGCAATACTGCAGGAAAGCAGGCAGCTGGATCGAGAAAACGATGCCCTTATAAAACGGTACAATCAGCAGCTGATTGAAATTTATCGGAAACTGAATGATGAAGAAGGATTGAAAACGGAGCTTCTTTTCAAGATTTCAAACTATATGCAGCACGATCTGGAAGCAGTTCGGGAATTAAAAAAACTCTGCAGTGCAGCAGAGTGGGAGCAGGAATTTGAGAAAATGCTGAAATCCAGGCAGCTTGTTTTTTTCGGGCTGGAGCTTCTTGAACTGGAAGGTCAGTATGACAGACTGTTAGCGGAAATTCTGAACCGAAATTCAGTCGCAGCGATGGATAAATGGGAGAAAACGCTGCGGGAGCATTTTCCCGATGAAATCAGAGAGTTTTATGTTGCTTATGTTCGCCGGGCATCAGAGCAAACCAGCGATCGGAGCGAGTATAGAAAACTGGCAGAATATCTCCGTAAAATCAGCAGACTACCCGGAGGTGAAGACCTGGCAAAGGGTATTGCGGAAGAATGGAAGGTTTTGTACAAAAGACGGCCAGCGATGATGGACGAACTGCGAAGAGCAGGTTTTTAGGAGGGAAAAGTATATCGGGGAGATAAAGTTAAAGGTGATACGGCAGTAGAGATGAGAGCAAGCAGGGTTACTGAGATGTGAAGGAGGACAACAATGACAACGAAAATTGCTGTGATTTCCGATACCCACGGCTTGCTGCGACCGGAGGTTTTGGAACGGATTGAAACTTGTGACTATATTGTTCACGGCGGTGATATCAACAAGCCGGAAATTGTGGAGCGGCTGAAGGAACAGGCGCCGCTGTATGTGGTGCGGGGCAATAATGATAAAGAATGGGCAGAGAATCTGCCGCAGACTTTGCGTTTTCAGATTGAGGGTGTAAAGTTCTTTATGGTGCATAATAAAAAAGAAGCGCCGGCAGATTTGAGTGATACTGACGCAGTAATTTTCGGACATTCTCACAAATGGTTTCAGGAAGAAATCGAGGGCAGGCTTTGGCTCAATCCGGGCAGCTGCGGCAGACGGCGGTTTGATCAGGAGATTACCTTTGGTGTGATGACAGTGGACTGTGGGAGAATTGTTAGCGTGGAGAAAGTTGTGATTCCGCATGAGAAAAAATAGAGCATTTTCTATAGCGAATGCGGTACAAGGAATCCCGGAATTGATAGAAATAGCAGCCAATTCAACCTTTGAAGAGAATCGCAAACATAAGCACCGCAACGGCGCAAAATTTGGATGGTACAGATACGATACAAGATTTGCGCTGCCGGTATTTGATGAGAATGGAGAAATTTCGAGATATAATGTGTTTAAGGCAAAAATCTTAACTAGGCATGCGGGGAATGGCAAGAAATATCTATATGATATTTTGGAAATAAAAAAAGAAACGAAGTAGTGCTTTTGGGAATCATCCCATTCGCTATAAACTTGTTTCTGTAATTATGATAGCTTAAAAAGGTGATTTTTTCAATAATGAAGTCGCGAAACAACCGTTTGTTGCTTTGCTCGCTGTATGGTATAATGAGGCTGCGAAGCTATGAATATCTGAAGAAGTAGAGAACTTTCGTAAATCAAAAGGGAAAGTAAGCCGTTTATGAAGAGAAATAGCATTAACCGCAAAGATGTAGTAATTGGATGTTTATATATAGGAGACCAACTATGAATAGTCAATAGTAAATTGGGAAATATTTAAAAAAAGTT